>CAZEEB010000061.1:0-10930 GCA_964511245.1 uncultured Paludibacter sp. | reverse complement strand
TAAACTATATTTTTTTCTTCACCCAGTAAATTTTTCAAAGCGATTCGAACTGCCAAATACTCACGTTTACGTTTATCCGAAACTAGTTTATTGTATTCTATAACATTAATAAATTCGAGCATTTGGAACAATTCGTCAATGTTATTTTCAATTTTAAATAGTAGCAAGCGAGCATCCTCGTGATTGATAATTTCGATGTTCTTACTGTTCATTTTTTCCATTCGAAACTTTCCATAATGTGGATTATATCTTCTCTAATATAATTTGACATGGGAGCAATAGAATCCTTATTGGGAACATTATTAAAATATAAAGCTGCACGAAAAAAATGTTTTGTACTGTCGGTCAACACAAATTGAACAGATGAAGCCGTGTTTCCTTTCAAATCGTATAAAATTCCATGCACATTTTTTTCAGTATGTTCGTATACTTTTTCGCCAATGCCATCGGCACGAATACTATGTTTATACACAATTTTACGCGTATCTTCCAATAATTCAGCTAAATTATTTGTTATAGGTTTATAGCTACAATAAATGCTGGCATTAAGTTTCGGGTAAACTAAATCAATCCAAAATTTTCCATCTTTGGAATCACGACTAATTAACTTTGCTTCCATCGGAATTTCAAACCGATAAGGCAAATTCAAGGTATCTACTATTCGGTATGTGTGATTTGGCAAATCAACTCTAAAATACCCGTAAGGACGTGGGATTGAAGTTTTTGTACATGCAGAAAGTACGCCTAATATGCAAATGATCAGCAGTATAAAGTATGTATTTTTAAAGCTCATAAGCTTAATTTTGATCTGATTTTGTAAAATCGTCTTTTATGTAAAGTTTTACTTTTTTAATTCTTCGGTTGTCGGCAGAAATTATTTCGAATACATATCGACCATAGTCAATTTGCTCATTTTTAACAGGGAAATCACCTTTTAACTCTAAAATTAATCCTGCCAATGTTTCAACATCTTCTGTTACTTTCAAAAAGTCATCTTCTTCAATTTCAGCAATTTTGAAAAAATCATTTAACAATATTTTTGCTTCAAAAACAAAAGTGTGATTATCTATTTTAACGAATAACTTTTGTTCGTCATCATATTCGTCGCTTATTTCGCCCACAATTTCTTCAAGTATATCTTCAAGCGTGATTAAACCGGAAATTCCTCCATATTCATCCACAACAAGGGCTAAATGGATGTGGTTTTCTTGAAATTCAATCAGCAAATCATCTATCATTTTAGTTTCCGGAATGTAATAAGCTTGTCGCATCAAACTTTGCCAACGAAAATTAACAGGTTTGTCAAGGTGAGCTAACAAATCTTTGCTGTATAGTAAACCTTTCACATTATCGCGGGTACCACCATAAACCGGAATGCGTGAATATCCTGATGAAATAATCAAATCGAGCAATTGTTTATAATTCGATTTGACATCAACCACCACCATATCAACCCTGGAAGTCATTATTTCGACAACCTGAATATTTCCGAATTTAATAATCCCTTCCAGTATTTCCTTATCTTCATCTTTGCTATTCGAAGTAAGTTCCAGTGCCTGAGATAGTTCGTCCATAGAAATATTGGTACGACTGTGTTTAGCCAATCTATTATTAACAATAGATGTTGAGTTAACCAGCAAACTTACAAACGGACCAAACAGTTTTTCCATAGCCGACAAAACCGGAACAGTATTATAAGCCGTTTTAAGTGCAAATTGCGTAGCATATACCTTAGGCATTATTTCGGCAAATAAAAGAATGGCAAAAGTTATAAAAATAGTTTGAAAAACAAAACCCAGCACGGGTGCACTTTCAAAATCAAAAACCGTAGTGGTAAAATGTGTAATCAACAGAATTACAGCTACATTCAAAAAATTTTGTCCGATTAATATGGTTGCAAGCAGGCGTTGAGGTGTTTTCAACAAACGCAGAATATTTCGATCTGATTTTTGTTCATTTTCTTCAAGTTTATCAAGAGTTTGCGGGTCGAGCGAGAAAAATGCTACTTCAGATGCTGAAATTATAGCAGAGAAACTCAACAACAACACGCTCGTTACCAATGATATTATGGATGATAAAGTGGCCGGATGTATATTAATCCCCGAAAGTGAAGAATATAAAGTGTTTGTTTCCAATGAAATTCAAATATGAATAAGCTTTCTGCAAAAGTAATTATTTTTTTTGACAACGTACGACCATTTTAAATCAGCTTCGTTAAAGCAGTTGATTAAAAAAATAATTGAACCAATAAAACCAAATTGATTTTAAGTTTCAACGCAAATTTTCAAAAAATATTTTAATATAAAACATCAAATTACTTAATATTGGCTATCTTTACAACGGTTTTTAACTTGGAAATTGATGCAATAAACTTTCTATTCATATTGATTTATAAATCAACAATTTAAGTATTATGGAAGACAAATTAGTAACACTGGCCATTCGTACTTTTCAGCGTGCACAAATGATAAAAGCTGTACTTGAAGAAAGTGGAATTGAAACTGTAATTCATAATTTAAATCTTGAACAACCCGAAATGGCTGTAGGAGTTCGTGTTCGAATAAAAGAAAGCGATTTGCCAAACGCCCTAAAAATTGTTGAAGAAATGGAAAGTGCATGGGAATATGAATCTTCATTCTCTGGCAATTCAACTCAACAAGTATTAATTCCAATCGATTTAACAGATCAGGTTTCAAAAGCTACCGATTTTGGATTTCATTTTGCCGATGTTCTTGCTGCCGAAGTTGTATTTCTGTATGTGTATTTCAGTCCGGCATTTACCATCTCATCTAACCACGATTTAAGTACATACAGTATAAGCGATAGTGAACTTTTGCGGCGAATTATAAGTTCGGCTAATTCTGAGATTGAATCAATGACCACACAAATTCATGAAAGGATTTCAAAAGCAGAACTTCCAAACATATCTTTTAGTTTTGAAATAAAGGAAGGAGTGCCTGAAGATCAGATACTTGATTATTGCAAAAAACATAATCCGGCATTAGTCGTTATGGGAACGCACGGAAAAAAACTCACGAACGAACTGATTGGAAGCGTTACAGCCGAAGTAATGGAATCTTGTATTTCGCCGGTATTTGCTGTACCAACTTTAATGGCAATGAAAACACCGAAAGACATTAACCGTATAGCTTTTTTAACTAACTTTGATCAAAAAGATTTAATTGCTATAGACCGCGCCATTTCATTATTTGCAACTGAAAAAATTGAACTTTATTTCATTCATGCCTCTGACAAAAAACAAGCTTGGGACGAAGTAATGCTTGAGGGTATAAAATCATATTTTTCAAACCATTATCCACAGCTAATAACTAATTATGCCTTACTAAAAGCAAGTGATAATCCCGAATTATTAGATAACTTTATGCTGGATAATCAAATTAAAATGTTAGCATTTAACACCCGAAAGCGGAATCTATTTGTTAGGCTTTTCAATCCTAGCTTGGCCTACAAAATGGTGCTTCATTCAGACACTCCATTATTGGTTACTCACGTTTAATCAAAATTGAAATTTAATTATATTGAAATTTTAAAACCTTGCCAAAATATCTGCCAAATGTATTCCTTTTACCGGCGAATTATGTTTAGCGCAGTAGCCATTAATATTCATCAAACATGAGGCTTCAGTGCTTATGATATATTCGGCTCCGGTGGCAATTGAATTTTCAACTTTTTTTTCGGCCATTGCAGTTGAAATAGCATTATTTTTAACAGCAAAAGTACCACCAAAACCGCAACAGGTATCGCACTCTTCCATCTCAATTAGTTCAAGGCCTTTAACCTGAGCCAACAACTTCCGAGGTTCGTCCTTTAATCCATATTCGCGCAATGCCGAACACGAATCATGAAACGTAACTTTATGTGGAAATTTCGCACCAAAATTTTCAACTTTCAATACATTGATTAAGAAATCAGAGAGTTCAAATATCCTGGCTTTTAACTGTTTGTGTTGCAACATTAATTCCGGTTTATCAGCAAATAGTTTATGATAATGATGTATCACAAAACTTGAACATGAACCCGAAGGCGAAACAATTGGCATATCGGGTTTAAAATCATTCATAAATTTTTCAGCCAAACTACCCGCCTCTTCCCAGTAACCACTGTTGAAAGCCGGTTGGCCGCAACAAGTTTGATTTGGGTTATAATGCACTTTGCAACCTGCCTTTTCAAGCACTTTAATAGTATTAAATCCCGTTTCAGGATATAATTGATCGATATAGCAAGGAATAAATAATTGAATGTCCATCATTAGTTGATTATTGAGAATTGTCAAAATTTATAATTTTGCAGTATTTTTATAGCTCTTTTGGACTCGTTAGTACCAAAAATCTGCAAATACTGGTAAATGGTCTGAGAATCCGGCTTGATACTTCATACCAACAAAGGTACGAAAAGTCTGCTTCCCAAGATAGGTTTTATCATTTTCGAGCAAAAAATCTGCATCAAAAAAATGAACATCTTCGGGTTTAGTGTATATGGAGCTTGTTTGATTTAAAAGACTCCCAGATACTATTATTTGATCCAATGCGCCCCAATCGCCTAAATGCTTATTTGATCCATTGCCATCAGTATGAAGCTTATAAACTAAATTGTAAAGTCTATTTTCTTTAATTGGCTCAATTATTGGATTAGCTTTTAATACCTCCAATATACTTTTGTTTGTTGGAAAATCATTAAAATCGCCCATTATAAGGATTTTTGGTTTAAGAGTAGCGGCAAACAAACTATCCACTTTCACCCGAAGTACCGAGGCCACAAAAAATCGTTTTTCTTCCGATTCCAGTTCACCTTCAAGCCGCGATGGAAAATGACAAACAAAAACATGGAGTGTGTCACCGGTAGGAATAATACCGGAAGCAAATAGAATATCACGTGTTTTACTTTGAACCGAATTTGGAAAATGTATCGGAATTGCCTCGTCGTGAATAGGTCTAAACTGCTTGGGTTGATAAAGCAATGCTACATCTATACCTCTTGGATCGGGCGATTCATGATGTAAAAACTTATATCGTAAGTTTTTAAGTCCTGAATAACGCGTTAAATCAATTAAGCATTTACGGTTCTCCACTTCACACAATCCAACTATTCCGGGAGTGTCCCATCCACCAATTGCAGTTATAACTTTAGCAATATTAGCTTGTTTTGTTTTGAATTTTGAATATGTCCAATTACGCATGCCTGAAGGAGTAAATTCCATATCATTACTCATCGAATCATGTACGCAATCAAAGAAATTTTCAACATTGTAGCTTACAATTTTCAAATTATTTCTTTCCTGAGCATTTGCCAGTAAAGCAAAGAATACGATAAAACAGAAAAAAATCTTCATAATGATTCTGAAATCAAAATTTCCAGGAATAATACTTTTTATAGCAATGAAAGTTCAACTATAATTTGAATTGCAAATATAACTTTAAATCTTGAAATATAAAATCTGTATTTTAACGGTTAGTTGCGAGTTTAACTCTAAATCCCATTTCAAAATATATAACTCAACCGCTTATACAAAACATTATTTGATTTTTTGCTAAGATTATGTACCTTTGCATACGAAATCTAAAAAACCATTAATAAATTTTATATGCAAAAAAACGAATCTTCTCAAACAGTTATGGTTGCTGATCCAGCACCACTAGGACTTACCGGCCTAGCCATGGTTACACTTGTAGCAGCAACTCAAAAATTAGGTTGGACAACAGGTTTATCACTTGCCATTCCGTGGGCTATTTTTTTAGGCGGTATAGCTCAGCTTATGGCATGTGTATATGATTTTAAAAATAATAACTTATTTGGAGCAACTGCTTTTGGTGGTTACGGTTTGTTTTGGATTGCAGTTGCAATGAGCTGGATGATAAAAATGGGTGTTTTTGGGGCAACCTTAGTAGCAGGTGTTGACCCTAAGCAACTTGGATTTGCCTTCCTGGGATATTTGATTTTTTCCATTTTTGTAACTGTAGCAGCTTTAAAAACCAATAAAGTATTGATAGCCATACTTGTATTAATTGACATTTTGTTTTTAGGTCTGGTAATGGATTCATTTAAAATGGGTGAATATTGGCATATCGTAGCAGCTTGGAGCGAGTTAATTATTTCTATACTAGGATTTTATGCAGCTGGTGCTAATCTAATTAACAAAACCTACGGTAGAACTTTACTTCCTTTAGGAAAAGCCGTTTGGCAATAAAACTTCATTTCTTTTTATTTCACTCAAAACAATTAACATTAATTTTGGTCCAAGTTATTTAGCGTAAGAATAAGCATTTATTTTTATCTTTTTTTTTATACCTTTGACAAACCTTTTTAAGTGTTTTTGTCAATGAAACGAACCATTTTATTTGTTTATATTGTCCTATCAACAGGATTGATATTTGCTCAGTTAAAACCAAAACAGGGTTTTGCTTTTGGAGCACTACCGGCTATTTCATACGATTCCGATTTAGGATTTCAGTATGGTGCACTAGCCAATTTTTATCTTTATGGCAACGGTGCAATTTTCCCTAGATATTACCATTCTTTATATACAGAACTTTCCACTTATACCAAGGGAAGAGTTATTGCTAGAATTCGGTATGACTCGGAATTTCTGATTCCAAAAGTTAGAACTACATTGGATGTTAGCTATGTTACAGATCCAATTTCAGATTTTTATGGGTTTAATGGGTACCTAAATGTTTATGGTCCACTTAAAGTTGATAATCCTGATCGTTTTTTTTACCGTAACTCGCAATATATGTTTCGTGTTAAGGCCGATTTTCAAGGCAATTTTGGAACTTCAAAATTTGGCTGGTTAGCGGGTTATACATATTATCACTTCCAAAATGATACTGTAAATAGTTCATTACTTGGGATTCCAAAGACTGGAAAATCATTGTTTGAGTTATATCAAAATTATGGATTAATTAGCCCTGAGGAAGCACATGGAGGAAGCGTGAATTATCTTAAAGTGGGTATAAAATATGATACACGTGATCAATTAGCTTGTCCAATGAATGGGATATTTACTGAAGCTGCAATTCAAAGTGCTCCAAAAATTTTAAACAAAGAGTATCCACATACAAAACTTGCGATTATACACCGTCAGTATTTTGAGATAGCTAAGGATTTAAATTTTGCATACCGGCTTGATTATCAAATGACTATCGGAAATGACAAAGTTCCCTATTATGCTCAGCCACTATTAATTACATCTTATTTAGTTGCAGCCACAAATCAAGGTCTTGGAGGAAAAAGTTCAATTAGAGGCATATTAAGAAATAGAATTATCGGAGATGACGTGGCATTTGGAAATTTCGAATTTAGATATAAATTTCTTCGATTCGAATGGTTAAAACAAATGTTTTATATTGGAACAAACATATTTTTTGATTCAGGTATAATTTTAAAACCTATAGTTCCAAATCAATCGTCACTGAATTTATTAAATTCAAGTAATCCGGATTCATATATAAATAATTACAATTATTATGAGGCTTGGAAATTTCATTCTGCAGCAGGAATAGGATTAAAAATTGGCTGGAATGAAAACTTTATTATCTCAGCCGAATTTGGCAAAGCCCTTGATAAACAAGATGGTAATAGTGGTTTTTATATTGGCACAAATTATTTATTTTAAAAACTTTTATTAATATAAGTATGGCATGTTTTTATTAATTTCCACATTTATTGTCAGCGTATTATATTTTTTAATTATTTTAATATTTATTCGTGGGTGGAAAAACACCTTCTCATTCGAGCCCAAAGGAGATATTGAATTAGATGTGTCAGTTTCGGTAATTGTCCCTTGTAAAAACGAGCAAGATAATATTCTTAAACTAATATCCTGTTTAGCACAACAAAGCTATCAAAACTTCGAACTTATTATTGTAAATGACCACTCTAGCGATTTAACCTTAAATTATATAAAAAATGCACAAAACTTTTTTCCTAAAATACAATTAATTAATGCTAACGGATTTGGCAAAAAAAACGCACTTAAAGAAGGTATTTTACTGGCAAAATCAGAACTTATTTTAACAACAGATGCTGACTGCCTGCCAACTTACCATTGGATTGAAGCAATTGTAAGTTTTCAGCATAGTTTTCCATCAGCAATGATTATTGGACCTGTAGGGATAAAAGATAATAAGTCAATTTTTTCGCGACTTCAAGCACTCGAATTTGTAAGTCTTGTTGGGGCAGCAGCTGGTTCAACAGGTGTTGGGAGTTCTATTTTGTGTAACGGTGCAAATTTAGCATTTCAAAAAAAAGAATGGCTAAAATGTCAGAAAAATTTACATGAAAAAGAGCAGTCGGGCGATGATATTTTTCTGCTCGAAGAACTAAAAAAAAGAGGTGCTAAAATACGATTTTTGAAATCGGAAGCAGCTTTTGTTAAAACCATGCCTCAGATTAAGTTATCCGATTTCATTAAACAAAGGCGTCGTTGGACTTCAAAATCAAAACTTTATACTGATTGGCAAATTATTTTGACCGCATGCGTCATTTTTGGGATGAGTACACTAAGCTTATTATTATTGCTCTTTTCAATTTATAAAACAGCCTATCTGATTGGATTTATTGCAGTATTTATTTTCAAATTTGCAATTGATACTCGTTTTTTATATTTAATACGGCGTTTTTTTCAATTAGAAAATATATGGTTTTATTCTTTTATTTTGTCTCTTATTTATCCATTTTATATTATTTTTATTGCCTTGTCAGCTTGGATAATACCATCAAAAACCTGGAAATAGAACATTAATTTGCTAAGACATAAAGCACATCGCCTGAAATTGATGCCCGATATCGCTTTAGTATTTCCTTTGCTTTGCCAGATGCCGGGTCACCAATTCCATATCCGATATTAAATACTGAACCACATCCCTCACAAACAACTTGCCCCAATCCGTTAGGATATACTCTTGTGTTAGTTGAATGTTCGTAAGGGCAGCTCATATCAAAAGCATAATACTGTCCATCAAATCCGGTACACACCAAAACACCACCATAACCAACTCTGTCAATTGCAGTAATTGGTTTGGTAAAAATCAGTGTTTTATTGAATGAATTTCTGAAAATAGGATAGGTTGTAATAAGGTTAAGTTCTAAATAAACAGGAAAATTAGGAATTGACGATATATAATTATCATTACATCCCGAAACACTAAAAGCAAGTACCAGTAATGCTATCAGTTTATTCAAAACTAAACTATTTCTTTGAATCATTTTTTGGCTTCCTAATTAACCAAGTTCTCCAATACGCCACAATTCTTCATCTGTAAAACGAATATTTTTTAGCGATTCTATGTTATCTTGTAATTGTTTTACTGAACTTGCACCAATAATAACCGAACTTACCTGAGGTTTGTGAAAACACCAGGCAACAGCCATTTGTGCTAGGGTTTGACCTCGTTGAGCGGCAATTTCATTCAATTTACTGATTTTATCAATTACTTCGGGAGTTAATCTGCTTTTTTGCAAAAAGCCATGGCTTTGTTCAGCTCGTGAGTTTTGTGGAATTCCATTCAGATATTTATCGCTAAGCATACCTTGCGACAAAGGAGAAAAACCAATAAATCCAACTCCATTTTCGGTAGCCAATGTCAAAGAATCGTTTTCAACTTCGCGTGTAAAAATACTGTACCTATCCTGATAAATCAGGCATGGTGTGCCGTTTTCACGAAGGATTTGGTATGCCTGTTTTGCTTTTTCGGCAGGATATTTTGAAATACCAACATACAGCGCTTTGCCTTGTTTTACCATATCCGAAAGTGCAGCCATAGTTTCTTCCAAAGGCGTGTTTGGGTCGTAACGGTGCGAATAGAATATATCCACATAATCCAGCTGCATTCGTTTTAAACTCTGGTGTAAACTGGCAATCAGGTATTTGCGTGAGCCCCAGTCGCCATAAGGTCCCGGCCACATTTCATGACCGGCTTTAGTACTGATAATCATCTCGTCGCGATAACCACTGAAATTGCTTTTCAGTATTTTGCCAAAATTAGTTTCGGCACTACCGGCTGGTACGCCATAATTGTTAGCTAAATCGAAATGTGTAATACCCTTATCAAAGGCATAATGTAGCATTTTCAAAGCTTCAGTCTGATTATCCACATCACCAAAATTGTGCCACAAGCCAAGTGAAATCTTTGGTAACATTAATCCGCTCTTACCACAACGGTTGTAACCAACAGTATTTATATAACGATCCGTTGCCGGAAGATATTTATTTTCAGGCATTTACTTTAATTTATAGTTTATAAAAATTAAAATTTTACTGCAGGAGCTTTAGCTGCTGCTTTTTCAGCTTCGAAATATGGTTTTTCGCGGAAACTACCAAAACCTGCAACTAAACTGTTCGGAAATTTACGTATAAACGTATTAAATTCCTGAGCTACATCATTGAATCGGTTACGTTCCACTGCAATACGGTTTTCGGTACCTTCCAATTGCGCCTGGAGTTCGAGAAAATTCTGATTCGCTTTCAGTTCGGGATATTTTTCTGAAATAACCATCAAGCGACCCAATGCAGAACTAACCTGACCTTGTGCAGCCTGAAATTCCTGTAGTTTTTGCGGAGTCAGGTTTTTTGGATCGATAGTTACCTGTGTGGCCTTTGAACGGGCTGTAATCACATTTTCGAGTGTTGAACTCTCGTGTGTAGCATAGCCCTTTACGGTAGCCACCAAATTAGGTATTAAATCGGCTCTGCGCTGATATTGAGATTCTACTTTACCCCACTGACTTTTTACCGCTTCATCCATGCTAACCATTGAGTTGTATTTACCTATTCCCCAACCTATTGGCAGCAAAATAGCTAATAACAAAAATGCTGCAATTGAAATCAAAATAATAATCGTGCTCTTTTTCATTTTGTTTGTTTTTTTTAGATTGTTTGTAATATATTTTACTAATAAAATGCCCTATAACT
>CAZEEB010000060.1:0-10932 GCA_964511245.1 uncultured Paludibacter sp. | reverse complement strand
TTGTTAATTTTAATCAGATCCCAAAAAGATTCCTGATACAAATTGTATTGTTTCCAAAGCTCTGTCGAAGCTGTTTGAGGTACTTGTCCAATCGATTTCCACTTTTGTTGTAGTGTACGAAACTCGTTTATATGTATCGAAACGTCGTCGTTGCTATTTACCAACGATTTCATTTGTTCAAGGATATGTTGCTTCTGTATTAAATTTGTTTCCTTTTCCTTTTCAAGTTCTGCCATCAGTGCAGCTTTTTTTACCCGAAATGTATTAAGTAAATTTTTCAACGCCTCTTCCAATTCATCTTTTGGTGTAACAAACTCTATATTATCTTCATTAGTTTCAAAAAATACTTTTTTCAACTCTTCAACTTCGGCTTTGTGCTTTTTATAAAACTGTTGTTTAACAATTTCCACTTCATCTTTTACCTTATCTACTTCACTTTCAATCAGTACTTTAAGCGCATCGATTAAATCAGCTTTAGAATGTTGAATATAGTCATTTGTCACTGCCTTAACTTCAATTGGTTTAACAAGAGTTATTTCATCTGGAGTTTCAGGAGTTGGTATTGGTTCAACAATTTCAGTCTCTATAGTTTTTTTTGAAGCTTTAGCGGCTTTGGGTTTTTTAGTGGCTTCAGAAACTTCGCTGATTTCATTATTTTCAGAAATTTGAGAGTTTTCAGTAAGTTCGGTTACTTCAATTTCAGAATCCTTGTTTAAATCAAGTGGGTTCATTTTCAATGTTTTTTTATTTTAGCTTTTGTATTTCTACAATTAAAGTACGTATTTCTTTGCGCTAAGATTTTATAAGCCACAAAAATAGCTATTTTTTTTAAATAATGTTATCAAATCAGAAAATCTTTAGAAATAAACATCCTAAAGGATTTTAATCAAATTAGTTGTCTGTATTTCGGTACGAAATGTAAGTATTAGCTTGTTGAGTAGGATTAATCTGTATATCATTGATACTGACATGTGCCGGTCGTGTAACAATAAATTCAACAGTATCAGCAATATCATCGGCATTTAGAGGCACCAATCCGGCATATACAGCCTTAGCTTTTTGTTCATCACCATGATACCTCACTACTGAAAACTCGGTTTCGACCATACCCGGAGAGATGGAACTCACTTTGATGCCATGTTTTATCAAATCGATGCGTAAGCCTTTGGTAATGGCGTTTACCGCATGTTTTGAAGCACAATATACACTTCCATTGGGATAGACTTCAATACCCGAAATGGATGAAATATTAATAATATGCCCAGCTTGTTGAGCTATCATTCGTGGAACAACGAGTTTGGTAATGTAAATTAGTCCCATTACGTTGGTATCAATCATTTGTTCAAAATCGGTCAAACTACTTTCCTGAAAAGGCGATGCACCGGCAGCTAATCCGGCATTATTTACCAGTAAATCAATTCTATTAAACGAAGCCGGCAATGAGTCAATAGCTTGTTTACAAGCCTCATTATCACGTACATCAAAACAGATTGTGAAAACTTCAATAGCATATTCATTTCGTAATTGTTCAGCCAACTGATTCAATCTATCGGCACGACGACCAGTAATGACTAAATTGTATCCCAATTTTGCTAAACGTATTGAAATGGAACGTCCAAAACCTGAAGTAGTTCCGGTAATTAAAGCTGTTTTCATTTTGAATTTTACTTTTTAAAATTATTCTACTTCATCTTTTACATATTTCAAGTCGTGTCCCATTCGAAGTTTTTTAGTTTGCATATAAAATTCATTGTATTTATTAGGTTCAACTTCAATGGCTACATTAGCTACAATGAACAAACCATAAGCTTCTAAACCAATTCGCTTTACCGGATTATTGCTCATAAGTCGTATTTTACTAACTCCAACTTCACGTAGAATTTGTGCGCCTACGCCGTAATCACGTTCGTCAGCATTAAATCCCAAATGCAAATTAGCATCTACCGTATCCATTCCCTCTTCCTGAAGTTTATATGCTTTAATTTTATTCATTAAACCAATACCTCTACCCTCTTGATTCATATAAACAATCACACCTTTACCTTCTTTTTCTATCAATTGCATTGCTTTGTGCAATTGTTCCCCACATTCACAACGCATAGAGCCAAAAATATCGCCAGTAATGCATGAAGAGTGAACACGAACCAAAATTGGTTCATCTTTTTCCCATTCGCCTTTAATTAATGCCACATGCTCCATTCCATTTGAAACCTGACGAAATGGAATTAATTTGAATTCACCATACGCAGTTGGCATACTTACTTTTTCACCTTTTTCAACCAACGATTCTGTTTTAAGGCGATACGCTATTAAATCTTTAATAGTCACTATTTTCAAATCAAACTTATCCGCTATTTCAAATAAATCGGGCATGCGCGCCATGGTACCATCTTCGTTCATTATTTCAATTAATGCACCGGCAGGATTCAAACCGGCCAATCGAGCTAAATCAACCGCAGCTTCAGTATGTCCGGCACGACGCAAAACTCCTTTTGAACGAGCACGAAGTGGAAAAATATGACCGGGACGCCCAAATGTTTCAGGTTTAGAAATTGGATCGGCTAAAGCAACGAAAGTTGCAGCACGATCGGCTGCCGACACACCGGTTGTACATCCCTCTAATTTATCAATACTTACTGTAAATGGTGTGGAATGAATGGATGTATTTTTACTTACCTGCATTTCGAGATCCAGCTCATCGCAGCGTTCCTCTGTTAAAGGAGCACAAACCACCCCCCTACCGTGTGTAATCATAAAATTTACCATTTCGGCAGTCATTTTTTCAGCAGCACAAACAAAATCGCCTTCGTTTTCACGATCTTCATCGTCTACTACTATTACAAATTTTCCATCCTTGATATCAAGTAAGGCTTCCTCTATTGAATTTAATGTTGACTTCATATATTTTTTGAATTGATTTAATTGCTTGTCGCAAAGTGATTTATAAATGCTTTAATCGTTAGTATTGTAAATTTTTATTTTGTAAGTAAAGCATTTATTCGTAACTTAAGGATATTCCATATTTTAAAATATTGCTCTGTATTTAAAAGGGTGGCATCAAGCACTGCTTTATATGTTAAGAATACTCCTATTGGAAGTAAAACGGCTGAACTGAGCCACATACCTTCGAATGAAGGCCAGAGCGACTCACGAGCCATTTTATATCCGGTGTTGTCTACCATATAATAAAATATAAACATTATTACAGATATAACCACCGGCATTCCCAGCCCACCTTTTCGAATAATTGCGCCTAGAGGTGCTCCGATAAAGAAAAAAATCAGACAAGCAAATGATAATGTAAACTTTCTATGGCGTTCAATTTCATGTCGAAGCACATAACTCGTAGGTTCATTGAGCATCATTTTATTATACTGAATCATATCTTTCATCGATTTGGCTTGCTCTAGTGCATTTCTACTTACATTTATCATCGACATTTGATTTAAAGATAGAAATAACGAATCGGGGTTAAGTTTTGTTTTAGTACGTTTAATACTATCATTCAATCGAGTACCATTTTGTATCTCTCTTCCCAAGTAATGCCGTTGAATTAACTCAGAAGCTTGTCCGTTTTTTCGTATTTCGGCAATTTTACTAACCGAATCGATGGAATGAGTTAGTTGACTAAAGTTTTTGCTAACGTGCTGGTCGGATAACATTTTCTCATCAAACCGATTAAATTTAGTATCAAAATCTATTAAAATTTCCTTTATTTTGAAAATTTCTCTGCGATACGGTATGCTTGATGGGGAACTGCTAATTCGTTGATTTTTAAGATTTTCGAAACTTTCTCCGTCGTAAAGAGTTAAAAGCAGATATTTATTATCTTCGGTAAATTGAACTCGTCCTGAGTCTGATACCATTACGGTTGCATTTTCAAAACCACTCGAAAAATCATATATCATGAGGTCTTTAAGAATATGCTTTTCTTTGTTTCTTACATATATATTAATACCATTTATTCCGGAGTAAAATTCACCAACGGGGATATCAAATTCGGGAGATTTTTGCTTCAGCGAAAGAATAAGTGTCCATAATTTTGTTTGGATTATTGGCATTGCGTTATTAGAAAAATAAAAAGCACCAACGCAAATTGCCGAAATAAAGATTATGAGCGGTCGTATTATCCGAAAAAGTGAAATTCCGGCTGCTTTCATGGCGGTAAGTTCAAAATTTTCGCCCAAATTTCCAAATGTCATTAAGGCTGCTAATAAAATGGCAAGCGGTAATGCCATGGTAACGAGCGAAAGAGCAGCATATAAAAAAAATTCGGCTAAAACAGACCATGAAACTCCTTTACCAACTAACTCTGAAACGTGTTTCCACAAAAACTGCATCAACAATATAAAAATGCAGATAAGGAAAGTCATCAAAAACAGCGTGAAAAAGCGTTTGAATATGTATGAATCAATCTTTTTGAATTTAAACATGTCCTTTTTTTTGGAAACGACAAAATTACTGTAAAAAGTTCAATATTCAAGTATTAAGAAATTGAAATAAAATAAACTTAAAACATGAAATTGAGAGATAAAAAACACATGACCCTAATTAAGAACTAAAAACCATTTAGTAAGCTAAACTAAATGGTTTCTAAGCGAATTAAAAAAACCAATTTGAAGAAAATTATATACCTGTTTTTCTCCTTAAAATTTCTATTTGTTTGTTCCAAAGCAATATCAAGTCATCTTTTTCACTTGCTTCGGCAAAATCGGTAATAATTAATGCCAAATTTCCGGTTACCTGCAACGATGTGATTTTTAACTCAAAAAAATGATCCGTACCTTTATCTTCCTCCCACTGAAAGCGAATATATGAATTTTGTTTTATTTCAATTAAAAATGCAGTTTGATCATTATCATTCCATGAAAAAGTATATTCATTATTTTTTACAGTAACTACTTCGGCAAACCATTCGGCAAGTCCTAAAGCTGTACTAATCGAGTTCCAAAGTACATTTAACGATGCAGTTTTGAGTTGATATTCTATATTGAATTTTATTTTCTTCATGTTTTATGTATAAGTATGGCTTTAAATATATCCATTTTAGCTGAGATTTTTTTGCACAATTGTACATTTTTAAGCATGTTTTTTCACAAAATAATGCTGAGATAATTTGAAATTATTTTTCAAAACTTTTCTTTTCAAAACACAGTGGCAACAATTGTTTCACGTTTTGAATTTTGTAAATTTCAGATGTTCCATAAAGCCAAATAGATATGTCATTTTCAAATCGCATCTCAGTTTCAAGCAATACCTGACGGCATGACCCACACGGAGTAACAGGCATTTTCAAGAACTGACCATATGTAAACGCACTTATAGCAATACTTTTTACTGCCACATTTGGATATTGAGCATTAGCAAAAAAAAGTGCAACACGTTCGGCACAAAGCCCAGAAGGATAGGCTGCATTTTCTTGGTTACTTCCTGCAAATATTTCGCCGTTTTCAAGCTCCAATGCAGCTCCAACAAAGAAATTGGAATAAGGCGCATAAGCTTTTTCTACTTGTTCCTTCGCTTTATTAATGAGCTGTTGAATATGAAAATCAAGTTCTTCGTACTTGTATATTTGAACGTTCGTTTCTATCGTTTTATTTTCCATAGCTTTATGAATTAGCTTTTTATCAATTGATTTGTTCTTTATTTCAATTTCAGTTGAAATAAAATCAGCATTTTTACAAAAATATAAAATTTTATAATCAAAACCTGCTTTTTGATTAATTAGTTTTAATTTTGTAGCAAAATTACACATTAATTCTCAAAACAAATGTTTAAAGTTAAACTATATTTTTTAAGTCACTTTTTAATAGTAAGTCTAATTGCTCTTACTCAAAGCCGAAATCAGGCTTATCTAGCCTATATTGATCAATATTCTCAGCTCGCCATAAAACAGCAAAGCGAACATGGTATACCCGCAAGCATAGTTTTGGCACAAGGATTACTTGAATCCGGCGCAGGTCAAAGCGATTTTGCAAAACAATCAAACAATCATTTCGGAATTAAGTGCAACTCGGATTGGACGGGCGATAAAATTTACCACGATGATGATGCTAAAGCTGAATGTTTTCGAAAATACAATCAGGTTCTGGATTCCTATGAAGATCATGCTATTTTTCTTAAAAATAAAACTCGCTATTCTTTTTTATTTAGCCTCCACCCTACTGATTACGAAGGTTGGGCTCACGGACTAAAAAAAGCAGGATATGCCACTGACCCAACTTACGCATATAAACTTATTTCAATTATTGAAAACTACGATTTACATCGTTTGGATATTGGAAATGATTTAATTTCAGCAGCATTTAACTCTAAAAACAATGAAAAACAAGCTTCAATCGGAAAAGTTGAGGCTATTACCAATCATTCGGTTTTCAGAGTGAATGGCGTAAAGTTTATAACTTCACTTTTAGGAGATTCCTATTCCCAAATTGCCGACGAATTTAATATCCCTGAAGAACGTATTCGAGCGTATAATGAAGTAGATTTACATGCTAATTTAAGTGTCGGAACACGCGTATTTATAGAACAAAAAAAGAATAGAGCTCCTAAAGAATGTGAAACACATGTAGTTCAGGATGGCGAGTCAATGTACAGTATTTCGCAAGATTATGCCATAAAAGTGGAATTTTTATATTTGATAAATAAAATTCCATTTACCGAAGGAGTTTCAGTCGGTCAACTATTAAAATTGCGTTAGGCCAATCAACAATATTCTATAGCTAAAAAAATGAGGAAAAAGAATACTGAATTATTGAGTGATATTATTTATCAGGTATTAAAAGAGCAAAAACTGGATAAACCACTCAACGAGAAGCGATTAATTGATGCATGGCCTTTAGTTTTGGGCGAAAACATATTAAATTACACAACAGATCTAATAATTAAAAAACGTGTTCTTTATGTGAGTTTAAATTCATCGGTACTGAGGCACGATTTATTTCTTTCGCGCGAAGAAATTAAAAAATCATTGAATAAACAGGTGGGTACTGAAGTTATTTTGGATATAGTTTTTAGATAGTGCCAATAGCAGAAAAAAAGCCTATTTATTAAACCATTTTGTACATTTGAGGACAAAAAAAATAAAAGATGAATATGAAGAAAATAACATTACAAATTACATTATTGATTATTGTAAGTAATTTTGCATTTGGACAGACAAATGTATATGACAGTATTTCTTTTGGTGGGCGTTGGAGAACATTTATGACACATTTTCCGACTGGATACACAATTTCGAAAAAATATCCTTTAGTTCTAGCCTTTCATGGTGGAAGTCCGTTGGGGTATCAATCAATTCAATACCAATCACGTTTATCTGAGAAATCAGATTCGGCAGGATTTATTGTTGTTTATCCTGAAGGAGTAAAAGTCGCAGGAAACAGAACATGGAATGCCGGCGGTTGTTGCTCTCCAGCAACAACGCTAAATATAGATGATGTAGGTTTTGTGAATTCACTTCTAAATACATTGTATAAGAACAGACCTGTCGACACTACACGAGTATATGCAACAGGTTTTTCGAATGGTGCGTTGTTGAGTTACAAACTTGCAAATCAGCTAACAAAGCGTTTTGCTGCGATTGCAATTGTTGAAGGTGATTTTGTTAGTTATCCATGGCAACCTTCGAGAGCAATACCAATAATTAGTTTTCATTCTTATCAAGACCAAAATGTCAAATACAACGGTGGTGTAACTACTGGCACCACTGGCACTTACTTTCCTCCACAAGACAGTATGTTTGCAATCATAAGTTCGAATTATTCGTGTACAGTTAAGAAAGAAATTTTGTTTCACGACATAAATAAATTCGACCATTTTAAATATTCAAATTGTTCGTGTAACGCCATTATTGAACAATATGTAAGCTTTGACGGCGAACATTCCTGGCCTGGTGGTCTTGCAACTGGAGGCGTGACAGTAAGTAATCAATTTAGTGCAACATATTTAATGTGGAAGTTCTTTCAAAATTACACAATAAATTGTTTAAACACAGACATAATTAGTATTTCGGACAAACCAAATCTTAAAATTTATCCCAATCCGTTTTCAAATCAAATCAAATTAGAAAGTCCAAATGATATAAATAACTTCACATTATTAAACTCTATTGGACAGGTTATTTGGTCTGGCAAACATATCGAAAATCAAGACTTCTCATACTTAACAGGCGGTCTATACTTTTTAAGAATGGATAATATAACGACAAAGATTTTTAAGAATTGAAAACATAATTGGGATATAAATCATTCGACTACTATCTGGAAATATGGATTACCGAACTCATCTTTTCCTTCCGCTTTCTAAACAATTCGTTAATTTGTTGGTTTTAAAGGTTTTTGACAATCCGGGAGATTTTGAAATCGTTTATCAACTAATATTCGACACAAATGAGAAAGTAGCTTGGCGTGCCGCCTGGGCATGTCAGAAAATCAGCGAAAAACACTCAGAATGGTTTACAAACCAGCACTACACAGAATTGGCAAGTCTTGCGATTTCTACTACTCAAGGGGGTTTAAAACGCGGTTGTCTTTCCATCCTGAACAATTTACCCATTCCCATACCTATTCCGGTCGATTTGCTGAATGCCTGTTTTGACTGGATGCTATCGTCCAAATCACCGATAGCAGTTCAAGCACTTTCATTGAAAATTTTATATAATTTTTGTATCGTAGAGCCTGATTTACGTATTGAACTGTTAGCCTGTCTCGAAAATATTAATATCGCAGATTATAGTCCCGGGTTCAAATCAACACGAAACAATATACTTAAAGCTCTGAACACCAAAACATTTCAACTAACAGTTGATAACTAATTCTTAAAAATAATTCATTTAACTGATAAATGTGTTACTTTTGCGCCCGATATTAACGCAGTATGACAATCTGTATAAAATTCCTTTAAGTTTAATTTTAAAAAAAAGTTTTATGACTTTAAAGAAAAACATTCTGGCATTAAGACAAAAAAAAGCTATTGTTGAAAAAGGCGGTGGCGATAAAGCGATTGAAAAACAAGTAGCAATGGGCAAAATGACTGCTCGTGAACGTATTCTTGCTTTGTTAGATGCCAATTCATTTCATGAGTATGACTTATTCGTGGAGCACGAAGAACGCAATTTTGGAATGGATGATAAAGTGTTGGCAGGTGATGGAGTAATAACCGGAACAGGAACAATTAATGGTGCACCAATTTGTATTTATGCACAGGACTTTACAGTTATGGGAGGTTCGTTGGGACTAAAACATGCCCGAAAAATCACAAAAATCATGGATCATGCCCTTCGTATGAAAGTGCCTTGTATTGGTATTAATGATTCGGGAGGTGCTCGTATTCAAGAAGGTATTGGTGCATTAGCCGGGTATGGTGAAATTTTTTACCGCAACACTATGGCTTCGGGTGTAATTCCACAAATTTCAGTAATTCTGGGACCTTGTGCAGGAGGTGCAGTTTATTCTCCGGCACTTACCGATTTTGTTTTCGTGGTTGAGAATATCTCCAAAATGTTTATAACCGGACCAAACGTTATTGAAACTGTATTGGGCGAAAAAATTTCGCAAGAGGACTTGGGTGGAGCTCGTGTGCATGCTGAAATTACCGGAAATGCACATTTTTATGCCATGAGCGAAATGGAATGTATAGAGCAGATTAAAGAACTTGTATCGCTTATACCGCATAGCAATCAGCAAAAAGCGGCAAGCATAGAACCAAAAGAACCCAAATCAAAGAAAAATATTGAGAATATTATTCCGGCTGATCCAAAACAACCTTATGATGTTCGAGACATCATATATGCTTTAACAGATGATTCGCAATTTCTTGAAGTTCACGAACTTTGGGCTGCTAATATTGTGATTGGTTTTGGACGACTAAACGGCGAAACTATTGGCTTTGTAGCCAACCAACCTCTGTATTTAGCAGGTGTGCTCGACTGTGATTCATCAGACAAAGCTGCCCGATTTATACGGTATTGCGATGCATTTAATATTCCAATTATTACCTTGGAGGATATGCCAGGGTATTTACCTGGAGTTGACCAGGAACATGCCGGTGTTATTCGCCACGGTGCAAAAATGCTTTATGCATATTCTGAAGCCACGGTTCCAAAAATTACGGTAATACTTCGCAAAGCCTATGGTGGTGGATATATTGCCATGAATTCACGTCATCTTGGCGCTGATTTTATGCTGGCCTGGCCAAGTGCAGAAATAGCAGTAATGGGACCTGAAGGTGCTGCAAATATAATTTTCCGTAAAGAAATTATGGAAGCTGAAGATGAAGATGCAATGCGTCAACAAAAAGTTCAAGAATACATTGAAAAATTTGCAAACCCATTTGTAGCAGCTTCTAAAGGATATATTGATGCCGTAATTGAACCTATGGAAACTCGCGGAATGCTACTTCATGCTCTCGAAGTTTCGAAAAACAAAGATGACTATCGTCCGGCAAAAAAACACGGAATTCCACCATTTTAATTAAAAATTAAAAACAATGAACAATTTAGGTTGAGTTTAAATTTTTCAATACAATTATAAACTTTAAACTGTCAATTATAAACTGTCAACTAATACAATTATGGAAATTGAAAAACAAGAATTAGTGGATTTTGCAGTTACGGCTCGAAAATACAAAACCCTACTTACTAAAAAATATTTGAACAGAAAGCCTTGGGTAAACCCCAGTGCATTCGAAATACAATCAATTATTCCAGGCACAATACTTGAAATTTTTGTTAAAGAAGGAGAAATTATTAAAGAAGGTGCGCCGCTTTTAATTCTGGAAGCAATGAAGATGCAAAACAGAATTCAAATGCCGTTTACGGCTCGAATCAAATCAATTAATGTGGAAGTGGGGCTTCGAATACCCAAAGACTCATTAATGATAGAACTTGAAGAAGTGGAAGACGAAATTTAGATACTTAAAAAGGTGATTGTT
>CAZEEB010000059.1:0-11095 GCA_964511245.1 uncultured Paludibacter sp. | reverse complement strand
CACGGCTCTGAACACTCTTTCCCTACACGACGCTCTTCCGATCTTGATTGAAAACTACGAAAACAATCCGGCTTTTGAGTTTATAACTTCCTGTCCTACCAACTGGGCAAAAACGCTTGTACCGGAAGCTAAAATAGGTGATTATACAATCATTGCACGCAAAGACCGTAAGTCCGATAACTGGTTTGTGGGAGCTATTACAGACGAAAACGAACGAGAATTGTATCTTTCATGCTCTTTTTTAGATAAAGGGGCGAACTATAAAGCAAAAATTTTTAAAGATGGAAAAGGAGCTGATTATAAAACAAATCCTTATCCAGTTGATATTGAAAGTATTAACGTAACATCATTAACTTCATTGAAATTAAAATTGGCAGCTGGAGGTGGTGCTGCAATTATCATTTCGAAACAATAAGTTTTTTCGGGTTCTGAACAGAGGCTGTCTCAAAATAATATTTGAGGCAGTCTTTTTTGTATTATAAGGATTTTTAATCCGCTTTAGTATATTTAAATAAAAGCATTATATTTGTAATGTTTAAAAATACTTAACAATGAATGTCAGAAGTATGAAAAAATTATATTGGGCATTATGTGCTTGTAAATCAATGTACTTATTAGATTCGCTATGAATGAGTATTTAATACCAACTAATCGTTATCAATCTTTAGATATTTTTCGGGGTTTTATCATTTGCTTAATGATTGTTGTAAACACTTCGGGAAATAACGATAGCACGTTTTGGCTTTTAAAACATGCTGATTGGAATGGATTTACCCTTGCCGATTTGGTTTTTCCCTCTTTTTTGTTTGCTGTTGGCATTTCGTTGAGTTTTGTTTCTACTCGGTGGAAGTCAATGAAAGAATCTGAAGTAATACAAAAAATATTTAAACGTACTATTCTTATTTTCATTATTGGTTTTTTGTTATACTGGTTTCCATTTATAAGTTTCGACAATCAGTTGCATCTATTTTTTAAACCAATTTCACAAACCCGGATAATGGGTGTATTGCAGCGTATTGCCTTGTGCTATGGAATTTCAGCATTGTTGTTTTATTATTTTGGAACTCGTAAAACCCTTTTTATTGGATTTTTTACATTGTTTGTATATTGGTTTCTATTGCTTATTTTTGGCGAAAATGGAAATGAATTCAGTAAAAGCGGAAATGCTGTTTTACGATTTGATTTGTGGATTTTAGGTGCAAAGCATCTTTATACGGGAGAAGGATTCTTATTTGATCCGGAAGGATTATTGAGTACAATTCCGGCACTTTTTAATGTGATAATTGGTTTGACAGTAGGGCAATTTATTCAGCAAAAGAAAAGCAAAAAGAATAGCATACATTTATTTCTTAGCATTGGTTTTATTTGGGTTATCCTTGCCATTGGCTGGAATCAAATTTTACCGATAAATAAAAAATTATGGACTAGTTCGTATGCATTGCTAAGTGTTGGATTGGATTGCATTTTGTTATCATGTGTCATTTATTTAACAGAGAATTTCGGTTTTAGAAAAGGAAGTCATTTTTTTGAACTGGCTGGAAAAAACTCTCTCTTAATTTATCTTATCAGCGAATTAGGTGTCAGTATACTATTCATTATTAACATTGGGAATGAGAGTTTATTCGGATGGATATACAATCATCTATTTATAATTGGAAATGAACAAATCAGAGCATTATCTTTTTCAATTTGGTGGATGTTTACATGCTGGTTTCTTATTTATATTCTTGATAAACAAAAGATTAATTTGAAAATTTGAATGCATTAATTTGGATGACTTTTGGTTTTTATTAAATGTAGAGTGTATAATAAATTGAGCATTACTTTTTACTTTTTGTATAAAAGCGAAATTCGAATAAATGTTGTACTTTTGCATTCAAAATGCGTTGATTAATTTATATATAAATGTCCAAAAGCTTGTTTTAAAGGCTTTTTTATTTGAATGGCTAAAATCAAAAAACCACTTCCAATTTTATACAATATCACAATTACTGATATTGCTGCCGAAGGTAAGGCAATTGCAAAAGTAAACGATATTGTGGTATTTGTTCCTTTTGTTGTACCCGGCGATGTGGTAGATCTTCAAGTTACCCGGAAAAAAAGTCATTTTATGGAAGCTCGCCCAATTCATTTTCATAGTTATTCCGAAACCCGAACCAAAGCAGTGTGCGAACATTATGGTATATGTGGTGGTTGTAAATGGCAAATACTACCATATTCCGAACAAATTAATTATAAGCAGAAACAAGTTTTTGACAATCTTACCCGCATTGGAAAAATAGATTTACCAAAAATTAATTCAATTTTAGGTTCTGCCAAAACAGAATTTTATCGGAATAAACTGGAATTTACATTTTCGAATAAGCGTTGGCGAACTAACGAAGAAATTGCTGAAGCGAAGGTTTTTGAAACCATGAACGCCGTAGGGTTTCACATTCCAGGTCAGTTTGATAAAGTGCTTGACATCAATACATGTTGGTTACAAACTAACGATTCCAATGATATTAGAAATGAAGTTAGAAAGTATGCACTCGAAAATAATCTGAGTTTTTTTGATTTACGTAGTCAGGTGGGTTTTTTGCGCACATTAATGATTCGCACCACTTCTACGGGCGAATTAATGGTAATAATGGTGTTTTTCTATGAAGATATCGAAGCACAGGAAGGAATTTTAAATCATATTGTTGAGCATTTTCCACAAATAACATCATTGCTTTATGTGATAAATTCTAAAGCCAATGATACCATTACCGATCAAAAAGTGAATGTGTACAAAGGAAACGAATGTATTTTTGAAGAAATGGAAAGTTTGAAATTTAAAATTGGACCAAAATCATTTTATCAAACAAACTCAGATCAGGCATACGAGTTATATAAAATTACCCGAGATTTTGCCCGCTTAACCGGCAAAGAGCTTGTTTATGATTTATATACAGGAACCGGAACAATTGCTAATTTTATTGCCCATCAAGCACGCCAGGTAATTGGCATTGAATATGTACCGGAAGCTATTGAAGATGCAATAATAAACTCCAAATTAAACAATATTGAAAACACCCTTTTTTATGCGGGAGATATGAAAGATATTCTGAATGCAAAGTTTATTGAAACACATGGAAAACCGGATGTGATTATAACTGACCCACCACGCGCAGGAATGCACGATGATGTGATTGAAGCTATTTTACTGGCAAGCCCTGAACGAATTGTTTATGTGAGTTGCAATCCGGCTACTCAGGCACGCGATTTAAATTTGCTCGATAAAATATATAAAGTTACAGCTGTTCAGCCGGTTGATATGTTTCCACACACGCATCATGTTGAAAATGTAGTATTACTGGAGTTAAAATGATACGCACATAATAATTTAACTTATAGATTTGTGTCTTTACAGCAATACAATTATGAAATTTAAAAATTGATTAATCTTTTTTTTATGCAAAAACAAATTTTTCAAACTAATTCACCCACACGCTGGAATAGCTTTATCTGGATAGTGCGTATTGTTGCAGTATTTTTAATTGTAATTATTGCTTCAGTTACCATCTCATTATTTAATAAACGAGATTATGACCTGAAAGTATTGACTTATAATGCAAAAAAACTACCTGATTTAAATACTGATAAGTCTAAATCTTTTGTTTCTAAATCAGATCAAATAGAGTTTGCAAAGCAACTGAAAAACTATAAAAAGAAAATTAAGACTTCGCATGAACATATTAAACATACTACCTCGGCAGAGATTAGTAAATTTATTCCGGTAAGAGCAGGCTTTTATGTTAATTGGAATATAAATTCAGGTATTTCACTCCATAAAAATATTTCCAAATTGAATATGGTACTTCCCGAATGGCTTTTTTTAAATGACACAAAAGGAAATATTGAATCCAAAATTCAAAATGCTACCCTGGAATTTATGGCTACCAACAAGGTTGCAGTTGTTCCGATGTTAAGTAATTTTATGAAAGACAAGTTCATGGGCGACAGTACCATTATAGTACTCCGTAATCCAAAGTTACGTAAAACCTTAATTTCACGTATAAAAAATATTTTGGAAAACAATGATTTTCAGGGTATTAATATAGATATTGAAAAATTACCTGAAGGTTCGAGCAAAACTTTCCTTCAATTCTCAAAAGAACTTTCTGAGGCATTACATGCTGAAGGGTATTTAGTTACAGTAGATATTGATCCAACTGATAAAATATCAAGTTATAAGGAATTGGCTCAATATTATGATTTTATATTTTTAATGGCTTATAATGAGCACTATTCAGTAACTGAACCAGGAAGTGTTTCATCGTTGTATTTTGTTGAAAATGCTATTGATGAAGCCATGAAAGAGGTTTCTTCAGAGAAAATTGTGCTTTGCGTAGGTGCATACGGATTTGATTGGATAAAACAAACTACGGGGAAGAAAAATACTTATTTGGGTACACCTATAAACTATCAAGGGTTAATTTCAAAAGCTAATGAACTTAATGAACCGGTTTATTTTAATTTCAGTCAAGCAGATTTGACCTTGAAATATAACGATTATAATAATATAGAACATGAAATGCATTGTATAGATGCTGCCGGTACTTTTAATATAATGCGAACAGCTCAAGATTATAATGCTGCGGGAGTATCTTTATGGTATCTTGGCTCTGAAGATGATAGAATTTGGAAATTTTATGGACAGGATTTAGATGCTATGTTTTTAAAGATGAAAAATTTTAATTACAAAAAATTAGAATACATTCAATCTATTTTGGCTGTGAGTTATGAGGGAAAAGGGGAAGTATTAGAGATGACAAGCATTCCTGATCACGGCCATGTTACAATTGAATACGATCGTAATGATGCATTGATTACAAATGAAAAATATGATGACTATCCAAGCTCGTATATGATTAAGCGCTACGGTGCAAGTAGTCCAAAAAAACTTTCAATCACATTCGATGATGGCCCAAATGGTGATTATACACCCAAAATACTCGATGTATTGAAAACCAAAAAAGTGCCGGCTACATTCTTTGTTACCGGATCTAGTATTCAAAACAATATTCCGTTAATACGCAGAGAATTTAAAGAAGGGCATGAGATTGGTAATCATACATTTACGCATCCTAATTTAGAACTAACAACAGATACCCGCGAACGAATTGAACTTCGCTCTACACGATTATTGCTAGAGAGTGTTTTAAATTATTCTACACTTTTGTTTCGTCCACCTTACATTACCGATGCTGAGCCTAAAACTTTATTCCAGATAAAATCATTGGCTATTGCTCACGATGAAGGTTTTATCTGTGTTACTGCCTATATTGACCCTAATGATTGGCAAGAAGATGTAACTGCCGATACCATTGTTGCCCGTACAATTCAACATCGAAACGATGGCAATATAATACTGATGCACGATGCCGGTGGTGACCGTTCAGCAACCGTGAAAGCTTTACCTATCATTATAGATTCACTACGAAAGTTAGGATATGAATTTGTTTCTGTTTCAGATTTGATGGGTAAAACCCGTGAACAAGTAATGCCAAAGGTTCAAAGCAAATTTAGATTTACTGATACACTAGATTTGATATTTTTTACATTAACGTTTGTTTGGGAGCATTTCCTTGATGGTTTTTTCATAGTTGCTATATTTTTAATTATCTCACGACTTATTTCAATAGCCATATTAGCTATTTATCAAAATTACAAACAAAAAAATGAAATACAACCTTCAAATTATTTCCCGAAGGTAAGCGTTATAGTACCAGCTTATAACGAAGAATTGAATGCTGTAAGAACTGTGGATTACTTATTAAAATCAACCTACCCAGATATTGAAGTTGTATTTGTAGATGATGGTTCAAAAGACAATACTTTTGAAAAAGTAAAATCAACTTTCAAGGACAATCCTAAAGTTCGTGTTATAACCAAACCAAATGGTGGTAAAGCTGCTGCGCTTAATTTTGGAATTGACCAATGTACAGGCGAAATACTTGTATGTATTGACGCCGATACAATTTTACCTGCTGATGCAATTTCAAAAATGATTCCATTTTTTGCTAATTCTAAAGTTGGCGCCGTGGCAGGAAACGTTCGAGTTGGAAATACCTTAAATATGCTTACTAACTGGCAATCAATAGAATACACTACCAGCCAGAATTTTGACCGACGTGCTTACGATGCTGTAAATGCAATACTTGTTGTGCCGGGAGCTATTGGAGCATTTCGTAAAGAAGCCATGGAAGAAATTAACGGATTTACAACCGATACTTTAGCAGAAGATTGCGATTTGACATTGCGAATGCTTCGATGTGGGTATACAATTAGAACTTGTAATGAAGCACTAGCATTGACTGAGGCTCCCGAAAATGTAGAGAATTTCTTGAAACAACGTTCACGCTGGACATTTGGAATGATGCAAAGTTTCTGGAAACACCGCGATTTACTTTTCAGTTTTAAGAAGCCGAATATAGGTTTAATTGCACTCCCTAATTTATTGATATTCAATTTTATAATTCCATTTTTCTCGCCATTGGTTGATATTTTATTTTTAGTGGGACTTTTTTCTCGTGATGCTGATAAATATATTTTCTTTTATTTGATTTATTATTTCATAGATTGTATAATATCTTCATTAGCATACCATTACGATAATCAAAAATTCGATTTAAAGAAAGCGCTATATTTGTTCGTACAACGCTTTGTTTATCGTCAATTATTGTTTTATGTGCTTTTTAAAGCTTATATGAGAGCATTAAAAGGAGAATTGGTTAGTTGGGGTGTTCTAAAAAGAACCGGAAATGTTAAGGAATAGTTTATTGAAACTAAATGCTAAATTACAAAGCAAAATATAAATATTCAAATCGCTCTGTTTCAATACTATAAACTAATTTTAATCAAAATAAAATCTGAAAAAGTTGGCGGATAATATATTTTTGCTTTATTTTACGCTACATTTCAGTATTAATTTAACAATAATAGCACATGGCAGTTACTATCCGTGAAGTAAACACAAAAAAAGAATTAAAGCAGTATATTTGGTTTGGAATCAATCTTTATAAAAATTGTGAATTTGCTGCTCCACCTTTATTGATGGACGATTTACTCAATCTGAGTAAAGGCAAAAATCCTGCCTTAGACTTCTGCGATGCTAGTTATTTTATGGCTTTTAAAGAGAATAAAATTGTTGGTCGGATTGCTTGTATAATTAATCCGGTTTCGAATTCCACATGGAATGAAAAACATGCCCGTTTTGGGTGGTGCGATTACATTGACGATGTAGAAGTGTCAACTGCACTTTTCGACAAAGCTATATCATGGGCTAAAGAGCGTGGTATGACAGCTATTCATGGTCCATTAGGATTTACTGATTTTGACCGTGAAGGTATGTTGATTGATGGTTATGATCAAATTGGAACATTGGCAACAAATTACAATTATCCCTATTATGTAAAACATATTGAGGAGTATGGATTTGAAAAAGATATTGATTGGAAAGAATATAAAATTACTGTTCCAGAGGTTTTTCCTGAAAAATACTTCCGAATTGCTGATATTGTTAAGCAGAAATACAAATTAAAATCTGTAGAATGTAAATCGAGGAAAGAAATTGTGACAAAATACTCGCTGAAAATTTTCGCATTACTAAATCTTTGTTATTCTCATTTGTATGGCTTTACTAAATTAAATCAAAAACAAATTGATTTTTATATAAAACTTTATTTTAGTTTCTTTCGTCTTGATACTGTTTCGATTGTTGTAGATGAAAATGACGAAGTGATTGCACTGGGAATTGCCATGCCAAGTTTTACTAAAGCACTTCAGAAAGCCAAGGGAAGCCTTTTTCCTTTTGGTTGGTATCACATGCTTCAGGCACTAAATAAAAATGATGTGGTTGACCTTTATCTCATGGCCGTACACCCTGATTATCAAAATAAAGGTGTTAATTCAGTCATGTTTGCCGATATCATGCCTGCTAGTGCAAAAAATGGTTACAAATTTGCCGAAAGTAATCCCGAATTAGAAACTAACACTAAAATGTCATCACAATGGGGAAGTTTCGAACATGTTAATCACAAACGTAGGAGAGCTTACATTAAACATTTTTAATACCAAAATTACATTTGAGCAGTATCAAAATTACTGCTCAATTTATTTCATTTAGTTTTTTTCGCATGACACGTAAATTTGATTTTTTAGTTATTGGTAGCGGTATAGCAGGCATAAGTTTTGCACTTAAGGTTGCAAAATTTGGTAAAGTTGCTTTGTTATGTAAAACCACTTTGGGTGAATCGAATACTTCGTATGCTCAAGGTGGAATTGCATCGGTTATGTATGAACCCGATAATTTTGATAAACATAAAGAAGATACACTTATAGCCGGTGATGGACATTGTAATTTGGCTGCTGTAGAAAAAGTAATTACGGAAGCACCAGCTCAAATAGAAGAATTAATTCGATGGGGTGTTGATTTTGACCGAAATGAAGAGGGATTATTTGATTTGCATCGCGAAGGAGGGCATTGCGAAAACCGTATTTTGCATCATAAAGACAATACGGGTTTTGAAATTCAAGAAAGTTTAATTCGTCAAATAAAAGCACATCCTGAAATTGAGGTTTACGAACATTATTTTGCAATTGAAATTCTGACACAACATCACTTGGGAGAATTAGTAACTCATCATACTCCAAACATAGAGTGTTATGGTGCGTATGTGCTTAATCTACAGACAAATAATATTCATACTTTTCTTTCTAAAATTACAATGTTGGCAACAGGTGGAATTGGAAGTGTTTACTCTAGTACTACCAATCCTCAAATTGCAACAGGCGATGGCATTGCAATGGTTCACCGAGCTCGCGGGGTAATTAAAGATATGGAATTTGTACAGTTTCACCCAACCGGCTTGTATCATCCGGGCGAACGACCTACATTTCTAATTTCTGAAGCAATACGTGGATATGGAGCTGTACTTCGAACTCGTGATGCTAAACAATTTATGCAAAAATATGATGAACGAGGGTCTCTGGCACCACGAGATATAGTATCCAGAGCGATAGATAATGAGATGAAAATTCGAGGACATAGTTTTGTATATCTTGATGTTACTAAAATGGATGCAGAAGAAACAAAAATCCATTTTCCTACCATTTACACAAAATGCCTTGAATACGGAATTGACATTACCAAAGATTATATTCCTGTTTCACCTATTCAACATTATTTATGTGGGGGTATTAAAGTGGATTTAAATGGTAGATCGTCAATTAATCGTCTGTATGCTTCGGGCGAATGTTCATGTACAGGACTTCATGGAGCTAATAGATTGGCTTCAAATTCATTAATTGAAGCAATAGTTTACTCAGATGCAGCGGTTAAAGATGCTGCAAACAGAATTAGTTCAATTTCATTCAATGAATTTATTCCTGATTGGAATGACGAAGGAACCTCACTTCCTGAAGAAATGGTTTTAATAACTCAAAGCTTCCGCGAAGTAGAAGAAATAATGAGTACATACGTTGGAATAGTTCGTTCTAATCTTAGACTTGTTAGAGCCATGAATAGGTTGGAAATATTATATCGCGAAACAGAAAATTTATTCGAAAAATCGGTAGTTTCACGCGAAATTTGCGAGCTCAGAAATGTAATTAGTATAGCATATCTAATTATAAAACAAGCACTTATGCGAAAAGAAAGCCGTGGATTACACTATACCGTAGACTATCCGGAAAGAATGCGCTACGAATCTTGAATTTATTAAATAATCAATTATTATTGAAAAATTAATTTGAAAATAAGTGAAAAGTATTTTAAAAATAGATACTAATTCACAGAATTACCGTAACTTTGAACACTCAAATTGCGAAAACCTTATAAAATTAAAACCCCAATATTAAGCATATGAAACGAATATTTACACTATTTCTGTTGTGTGTAGGTGTTACAATACTTTATGCTCAATCAATACCAAAAGCAGATAATCATACTAACAGCCAAACTGTTGTCATCAAAATTGAAGGTAATCAGAATGGTTGGGTCAAAAGTGATAATGATTCCCAATCAACAAATGCTAATTCTACAATTAATACTGAAAATGTGCGGTTTTATGGGACAACCGAAGGTATATATGTTACTATAAACGGTGGTAATAATAAAATTAAATTATTTGCACTTACCGGTCAGTTGCTTTATAATGGAGATTTAACTCAGGGGCGATTTCTTATACAAACGCGAACGGGCATTTATTTTTTGAGAATAAATAATAAAAATTTCAAAGTAATTTGTAAATAATTTTTTAGAAAAAAAATAATTTTGTAAATATATTATGATTAAACATCTTGTGTTTTTTTGTCTGGCAGAAAATGCTGAAGGAATGACAAAAATTGAAAGTGCTGAGAAAATAAAAATCGAACTTGAAAGTTTGAAATTAGTTATTCCTCAAATAAAAATGATTGAGGTCGGAATCAATATCCCGAATGCTCCAAAAACTGATTTTGATATTGCATTAAATTCAGAATTTGAGTCTTTTGAAGCACTTGATATTTATCAAGATCACCCTGAACACAAACGAGTTGCCGAATTTATTGGAAAAATACGTACTTCAAGGGCTGCGGTTGACTATACGTTTTAACTATTTAGAAGTATTCTAAATTTCGATAAATTAACTTGTTGATTTTTAATTTGTTATATTTAACTTGCTTCGTGTTTTTTTTGACCAAATTTTTTTAAGCTAAAAAAAACTGGTCTTTTTGTATTGTTAACTGAAAAAATGTTTTTATTTTTACCGCAAATAAAAACGATTATTAACCCAAAATCAAAAAATAACAATTATGTCAGTAAACAAAGTAATCTTAGTTGGTAACGTAGGAAAAGATCCGGAAGTTCGATATTTAGAGAAAGATCTAGCAGTTGCAAAATTTCCACTTGCTACAAGTGAAAGAGCACGAACATTGCAAAATGGTACTCAAATTCCAGAAAAAACAGAATGGCACAATATCGTGGCATGGAGAGGTCTGGCTGAATTATCGGAAAAATACATTCGCAAAGGAACTCAAATTTACGTTGAAGGTAAGATACAAAATCGTTCGTGGGAAAAAGATGGCGTAA
>CAZEEB010000058.1:7231-11192 GCA_964511245.1 uncultured Paludibacter sp. | reverse complement strand
GGGAAAAGAAACGTGCTGATATTGTGATTTTCGACCGCGAAAAAACACTTTCGCCCTATATCATTATTGAAGTCAAAAAGCCAAAGCTAAAAGATGGCAAAGAGCAGTTGAAAAGCTATTGTAACGGAACCGGTGCACCAATTGGGGTTTGGAGTAATGGCGACTCTATTTCGTATTATCACCGCAAAGACCCTAACTACTTTGAAGATTTACCGGGCATTCCAAAAGTGACCGAAAAGCTATCCGATATTCTTTCGGAGCGTTGGAATATTGATGATCTGATTAAAAAGGATAAGTTGGTAAACGAGCGCAAATCGTTGAAAGATCTTATTCTTGAAATGGAAGATGAAGTATTGGCAGGTGCAGGCGTTGATGCTTTTGAGGAGTTGTTTAAACTGATTTTTACCAAGTTGTTCGACGAAATGGAATCGGGGCGAGATAAGAAACGCTTTCTCGAATTTCGTAATTACGGTGATACCGAAACAGAACTGAAAGATAAAATTCAAGCCATCTTCAATAGGGCTAAACTCAAGTGGTCGGGCGTATTTTCCGACGATGCTAAAATTGAACTTACCGCCTCGCACTTATCCGTTTGCGTATCTTCCCTGCAGGATGTAAAGCTATTCAACAGTAATCTGGATGTGGTGGACGATGCTTTCGAATACCTGATTGGCAAAAGCTCGAAAGGCGAAAAAGGACAATACTTTACACCCCGGTACGTGATTGATATGTGTGTAAAAATGCTCAATCCGCAAGAGCATGAAACCATGATTGACACCGCAGCCGGTAGTTGTGGTTTTCCTGTACATACGATCTTTCATGTTTGGAAACAAATTTTTAGCGATTTAGGATTAGCACAAAGTCATTTGTTTACGCTGGAACAAAAACCTCCCCGCTGTACCGACTATGTAAACGACAAAGTATTTGCCATTGATTTTGATGAAAAAACAGTGCGCGTTGCCCGTACCATGAATCTGATTGCCGGTGATGGACAGACCAATGTGCTGCATTTGAATACGCTCGATTGGGAACGTTGGGACGAAAAAACAAACGATGGCGACTGGCAGGATGTGTATGGCAGAGGATGGACAAATATCAAAAAACTGCGTACAATCAAAAACAACAACCGCGATTTCCAGTTCGACATTCTAATGGCAAATCCGCCATTTGCGGGTGATATTAAAGAAAGCCGGATTATATCAAAATATGAATTGGGCAAGAACTCAGCAGGTAAATATCAAACTGCTGTTGGGCGCGACATACTGTTTATTGAGCGCAACCTCGATTTCCTAAAACCGGGAGGTCGCATGGCTATTGTATTGCCACAGGGAAGGTTCAATAATAGCAGCGACAAACAAATCCGTGAATTTATAGCCGAGCGTTGCCGCATTTTGGGTGTGGTAGGTTTGCACGGCAATGTATTTAAGCCCCACACAGGCACAAAAACATCGGTAATGTTGGTGCAGAAATGGGATGCTACATTATGTCCTAAAGTAGATGATTACCCGATATTCTTTGCCACCATGCAGGAACCCACCAAAGATAATAGTGGTGAAAAAATATATGTCCGCAAACGTGATATTCCAACCGTTTACAAAGTAAAACCGGAAGTTCCACAGCCCATTCAAACCGAAATGGAACTCAAAGAACCGGAAGTAAGCTATGTAAATACAGTAAAAGACCTGGACGAATATGTGTTGGACACTCACGACCACTTAATAGTAAAGCACGACTTATTTAACCACGACGGACAAACCCACGACGGAATAGCCGAAGCATTTGCTGAATTTGCCAAGAAAGAACAACTCAGTTTTTTTTAAATAGCCCTTTCGATGAAGCAAAGTATCAGGCTTTGTTGGAAGGGCTGGAGATAAGTGTTCAGTATTATAAATCACTATCAACAATAATTGACTATCGAATTGAAGCAGAATATTTTGATAAGCGATTTCTCAAAATTGATGATATTTTTGAACGTATAGAAAATACTACTTTCTTTAGTGTTGCAAACTATGAAAACGGCAGAGCATACAATTCCGAAGAATTTTCGGTGTTACAACTTGAAAATGGTGTAAAAGTATCTAAGATTGGGGATGTAACACAAAAGAGAATTAATGTCAATTGGGTTGAAGTTTCTGAATTGGAGTTTTTAAGGCAAAAAGGTAATTGTTTAATTGATGATGATATATTGATGACATTAACAGGTGATCCCCCCGATGTTGGAAAAGTAAATTTATTTAAAGACAATCAAATAAAGTCAACATGGAATCAAAGAGTTGCTAGAGTTTATCTGCAAGAAAATCAATCAATTTTTTATAGCTCAAAGGTCTTTTTTATTGTGCTTTATAACAGATTTTGTAGGGAACAACTAGAACGATTTGCCAAGGGAATAAGACAAAGAAATCTTGGTGTTGAATGTATTGAGAAATTAAGATTGCCGATTCTTTCAATTACTCTTCAGGTAAAACTTAATGAATTAATTACCGAATCATTTAGTTTACTTGAAGCAGCTAATTCAACATATAAAAGTTCAGAAACTCTTTTGCTCGGAACCTTAGGTCTAAACAACTTTGAACCGACATCAGAACCCGTCAATGTAAAGTGTTTTAAAGAGTCGTTTTTAAGTACCGGTAGATTGGATGCGGAGTATTATCAGAAGAAATACGAAGATTATGAAAAGGTTATCAAATTTGGAGGTTTAGGCTTTACATCTATTACAAATGAATACACGTTAATAAAAAACGTTTCAAGAAAAGACAAAGAATCATATAATTATATTGAAATAGGCGATGTTAATGTTAGTGATGGTTCTGCAACATATAATTTTTTGAATTCTAGTGAACTCCCTGCTAATGCTAAAACTGAAGTTGAAAGAGGTGATATCTTAATTTCTAAGGTCAGATCAAATCGTGGGGCAGTTACAATTATTGATTTTGATGCTGAAAATTTAATAGTATCTGGTGCATTTACAGTGTTGAGAGAAAAAGAGAACTCCGTTTTTTCTAATGAAACACTAAAAGTATTGTTACGAACTTCTGTCTATAAGGATTGGTTGTTACAATTTAATATTGGAACTCAATATCCGGTTATCCGCGATGAAGATATTTTAAAAATGCCCATTCCAAAAATACCAAAGGAGATTCAAGAGGAAATTACACAAAAGATTCAAATTTCTCAGTCCCTCAAAAAACAATCTGAGCAATTACTTGAAACTGCTAAACGAGCAGTGGAGATTGCAATTGAAGAAGGCGAAGAGATGGCTATGGAGTATATCAGGGGATATAAATAGCGAGTTGAGTTAACATAGGGTTCTAAACCAAACCCGTAAAATCATACTAACGCTTTGAATTAAATTCAAGGCGTTTTTTTTAGAATTTGCTGTATAACAGATTTAATTTTATATTTGCAGATATTGTTGTCCTATTAAAATTAAAAAGAGTTCTTTGAGATATTTGAAATTTAGTTAGTTACATATATTTTTGGATTAAACGGATTTCAAAGCCATTAGTGAATATAGAGTCATTTTCATTTTGATGTTAAAAAATTAATTGGAACAATAATTGGCATTATGAATTAGCTAAGGATATTGCAAACGGGATTGTTGCATAATTTAAAGACTAATCATAAAACTAATTCCTATGCCCATTCTCCCCTTCGAACGTTCCTATTGGGTAATTCCCGGCAAGATCAGTTTATCTTTTGATGGTGCTGGTGAACTCCTACGGAGTTCTTTTGCTGTTTCGGTTATTGATTACCCCAATTGCATTGGGGGTTATGCACAGTGAACACCTCCGGTGTTAGTAAAAAAAACAGAATTGATAAGAAAGAGAAAGACTATCTAGAAAGGATTTAATTTGTTCAGTTAACGCTTCATGTGTAGGGTGCTGGTGAACTCCTACGGAGTTCTTTTGCTGTTTCGGTTGTCGATTCCTCCAATTGCATTGGGGGTTATGCACAGTGAACA
>CAZEEB010000058.1:5233-7131 GCA_964511245.1 uncultured Paludibacter sp. | reverse complement strand
TGCTGTTTCGGTTGTCGATTCCTCCAATTGCATTGGGGGTTATGCACAGTGAACACCTCCGGTGTTAGTAAAAACAGAATTGATAAGAAAGAGAAAGACTATCTAGAAAGGATTTAATTTGCTCAGTTAACGCTTCATGTGTTGGGTGATGATAAAATCGAAAAAACAGAAGTGATAAGAAAAAATAAAAGATATTATACAAAACCCTATAAGGGTTTACTGTGCATAACCCCCAGTGAAGCTTGCGAACTGGGGGTAAGTAACATAACAAAAATCACAACTCCGTAGGAGTTGACTAACATAAAAATATATGAATAGCTACCGACAATTTCTCTTCCACATCGTATTTTGCACTTACGAACGCAAAAACACTTTACCCACTGCACATCACGAAGAACTTTACAAGTACTTGTGGGGTGTGATAAAAACGCACAAAGGTGTCCTTTATCGAATAAATGGCGTTGAAAACCATGTACATATTTTATGCGATTTACATCCAACAGTTTGTATGTCCGATTTAATTAAAGATATGAAAGTTGGTTCCAATTTATGGATTAAACAAACGGGGAATTTCCCTAAATTTGAATCGTGGGCAGAAGGATATTTTGCTGCAACCTACAGCAATAAAGACAAAGAAATGATTATCAACTACATAAAAAATCAGAAAGAACATCATCATGCTGCCACATTTGAAAATGAATATCGAGCTTTGCTCGATGAGAATGGAATAGCATGGGATGAGAAGTATGTTTTTTGATGGCGTTGGTGGAAATCCTACGGAGTTCTAGCGTCGTATCATATCGTCATTTCCCCAATTTCATTGGTGATTATGCACTGTTTATACCCCTGGTGTTGAACAATATGTTTGACAATTTAGCCATGATTTTGATTGGGAATATTAGTTAAATGATTTAAAATAAGCACAATGGTTATTATTATAAAACAAATCAGCAAACTGCATATTTCGGGTATCACGCTCTTTCCGTTTATTATTCTCAGGGATAAGGCTTTGAAGCAGGATAAACGCATACTGAATCATGAGCGGATTCATATTCATCAACAATTGGAATTGTTGGTTTTGCCGTTTTATGTGTTGTATCTGATTGAATATGCTGCAGGTTTGATTAAATACCGAAACAGGCTTTCGGCTTATATGAATATCTCGTTTGAACGTGAAGCGTATAAAAATGACTCGGATTTGGATTATTTGAAAAAGAGAAAATGCTGGGCATGGAGAAGATATGGCTTATAAACCGATTTTAGAGCTTTCATACTTCGGGGTTTTTTAGTAGAAACCAGTAAATTTGCTTTAAATGCAGCTTTTTTATACTAAATTGTGAACTTTTGCTCTTTAGAATCATTATAAATAAGTAAATTTGCAGTAAAATTCAAAAATTCAGAATTAGGTGAAATTATCGGAACTTCAAACAGGCGAAAAAGCTTCAATAGTTAAGGTGTTGGGGCACGGTGGGTTTCGCAAACGCATTGTGGAAATGGGTTTTGTGAAGGGAAAAGTGGTAAAGTCAGTTCTCAACGCACCGCTCAACGACCCCATTAAATACAATGTGATGGGTTATGAAGTTTCGTTGCGCCGAAGTGAAGCTGCACTGATTGAAGTGATTAGCGAAGACGAAGCCCGAACATTAAAATCGGTAACAGAAATACAGCCTGCTTTTATTGATGAAGAAGAAGTTCGCCGCATGGCCTTGAACCAACGTAAGCATATATGTGTGGCCTTGGTTGGAAATCCGAATTGTGGTAAAACAACACTTTTTAATTTTGCTTCGGGAGGTCATGAACATGTGGGTAATTACAGTGGAGTTACTGTTGAATCGAAAGAAGCTGAATTTGAATTCAACGGTTATACTTTTACGCTGGTTGATTTGCCCGGAACATAC
>CAZEEB010000058.1:0-5133 GCA_964511245.1 uncultured Paludibacter sp. | reverse complement strand
TGAATTTGAATTCAACGGTTATACTTTTACGCTGGTTGATTTGCCCGGAACATACTCATTGTCAGCTTATTCGCCCGAAGAAAAGTATGTAAGGAATTACATCAGCGAGAAAATGCCTGATATTATTATCAATGTGGTGGATAGTACTAATTTGGAACGAAACCTATACCTAACCACTCAACTTATTGACATGAATGTACGCACCATTGTGGCACTCAACATGTATGATGAGTTTGAAAAAAGTGGCGATAAACTGGATTATAAAACTCTGGGAAAACTACTTGGAATACCTTTTGTACCTACAGTAGCTAAAAAAAAAATTGGAATAGATGAATTATTACGAATAGCAATAAAATTATACGAAGGCAGCGAAGTAATTGATGCTGAAGGTATTCTAATCCCTTCAATTAAAGAAGATAGCCTGATTGATGAATTCCATCATCGCATTGAAATGCATCATCAGCACGACAAAAAACATCATGCATCTGATTTTATTGGAGTGCATAAAGTGCATGAAACGGCTCATCATATTCACATCAATCATGGGCAAGAAATAGAAAAAAGCATTCAATTGCTTAAAATACCGATAGCCCGAAATTCATCCTTACGCGCAATCTATTCTACACGCTTTTTAGCCATAAAACTGCTTGAAAATGACTTTGAAATTGATGCCATAGTTAAGGAACTTCCCAATTACGAGGAAATCATATTTTGTAGAGATAATCAACTAAAAAGATTACGAACAGAACTGAAAGAAGACCCTGAATCGGCTATCACGGATGCCAAATATGGTTTTATAGCCGGTGCGTTGAAAGAAACGCTTATTGATAGTAAAAATAAACACAAGCATAAACGAACTTCCAGAATTGACAGCATTGTAACTCATAAATACTGGGGCTATCCATTATTTTTGCTGTTTATTTTTACGATGTTTCAATCCACTTTTACATTAGGACAGTATCCAAAAGATTGGTTTACTAAAGTATTTAATTGGGTTAGTGTACTGATTCAGAATAATATGGCTGAAGGTTCATTGCGCGATTTATTGGTTCATGGCATCATAGCCGGGGTAGGAGGAGTGATTGTTTTTTTGCCCAATATTCTAATCCTGTATTTTTTTATTTCTTTGATGGAAGATTCGGGTTATATGGCTCGTGCAGCTTTTATTATGGATAAAATTATGCATAAAATGGGACTTCACGGCAAATCATTTATTCCCTTGATTATGGGCTTTGGTTGCAATGTGCCTGCTATTATGGCTACCCGTACCATTGAAAACCGAAATAGCCGCATGATAACTATTCTGATTAATCCGCTGATGTCGTGCAGTGCCCGTTTACCAGTGTATTTATTGCTTGCCGGTGCATTTTTTCCGAGTCATGCGGGTTTGGTATTATTTGGAATTTACATGACTGGAATTGCCTTGGCTGTTATCATTGCCCGTTTGCTGAAGCGATTTATGTTTAATAAAGATGAAACACCCTTTGTTATGGAATTGCCACCTTACCGTGTACCAACACTAAAATCGATGTTAATTCACTCCTGGGAAAAGGGCGAATCTTATATAAAAAAAATGGGGACGATTATATTAATTGGTTCTATTGTTGTTTGGTTTTTAGGTTATTATCCACGACCGGAACATGTAGCTAAATTTACGGCAACAGAACAAATGAATCAGCAGGAAAATTCATACATTGGTCAGATTGGTCATTTTATTGAACCTGTTATTGCGCCTCTGGGGTTCGATTGGAAGATTGGTGTTTCTTTGTTATCGGGTATAGCCGCTAAAGAAATTGTGGTGAGCACATTGAGTGTATTATACACCGGTGCTGCCGATGCTAAAGATATTTCATTGACAAAACGACTACAATCGGAACTAAAACCCAATGGAGAACCATCATTTACTCCTGTTATAGCCTTGGGAATGATGTTATTTGTGTTAATATATTTCCCGTGTATAGCCACCATTGTGGCCATTAAAAACGAAACAAACAGCTGGGCTTGGGCATTTTTTGCTACAAGTTATAGCATTGTGCTGGCATGGCTTATGGCTTTTGGTGTTTTTCAACTTTTTGGATAGAAAATTATGCAAGATATAATCATAATACTAATTGGATTGGGCGTTTTGAGTTATGTTGGCTGGAAAGCCTATAAAACGCTGACACGCAAGCCAAACCCTGCCGATAAATGTGGCGGCTGTACCGGATGTGCGCTAAAAGTGAACACAAATTGCAACTAAGCGTTATTATATTTTTTTTTTAGTACATGACAAAAATTTATCGAAGGCTATTATTTTGTAGTATATCAATTATTTACTACAGGGGCTTCCGCCCTTTAAACCCTGACTTACTTTTTGTCTTGAAACAAAAAGTAAGCAAAAAATTCAAGACTACGCCCGCTTCACTCGAAAAACTTGCGCTCAGTTGGCTGAAACCGTCCAAACTCGCTCCTTTGTCGCTCAAACAGGACAGTTTTCTGCGCCAACTTCACTTGTTTTTCGGCTTACCGGACGAGGTCAATCCATCGATAATACTAATACTGTGCAGTTAATTAACTAGTTATAGATTTTTATCATGCACAAAACTTATTTTAAACAAGTGAAAAAGCTTCTTAATGAGTGTAAAAAATAAACTAATTTTCATATAAATGCAAATTTTAGCCTTTATATTTGCACTCTGAAATGAAAAATATGCTTATAAAAAATTTTGTAAATATTATTATTTTAATACTTGTTGTTCAGACTTTTAATCTGAGCATAAATTCTGTTGATTTCTATTCTCCTACAGAAATTAATAATTTGGCTGATAATCAGGATTATGTGGATTCGATGCTTGAATTTGTGCTGGAAAATGTGATTGGCTATTCCAAGGACACCATGCATGATAAAGCCAATCCAGACGGAACTGCCAAACAACAACAAACTCCGGTGCATATTGACCTGAAATGGTTTCCTGTTCAGGCATTGATTTCGGACACGAACGAATCAACCAGCGAAATTCTTACCCATATTCCACAAAGCGAAGAATTCCAAAATCTTTATTTCAAAGAAGTTCCTGCAAAACCCCCGCAGACTCATCTTGTTTGATTTCCATCCCGGAATACATTTCCAATCCATTTTCGTAATTTCTTAGATATGAATGAAACATTGATTTCCTTCATTGACTAAGTAAAGTTTTAATTGCTGAGACCTTAGTAAATAAACTTTTAAACCTCAATAAAAATGATTAAAAACAGATTTTTGAAGTTTATTTTCGTGATTTCATTCATGATAATGACTTTTTTTGCCCATTCACAAACTGAAATCGGGATAAAACCGGATACACTTTACCTGAAACAAGACAGTGTGGAGCATATTTTTGTACGAAAAAATTTGCTGTTGCTGGCTCAGCGGTTCAATATTGATGCTCAAAAAGCATTGGTTGATCAGGCAAAGTTGTTTCCAAACCCGACATTCAATATTAGTACGAATATTTATCAGACAGAAACCAAGAAGTTTTTTCCCTTTGGTAATGATGGAGAAATCAGTGGAGGTATTTCGCAGGTAATAATGCTTGCCGGAAAACACAGTAAACAGCTAAAAATGGCAATGACTAATAAAACCATTTCAGATTTTCAGTTTTATGATTTGCTTCGAACACTGAAACACACGCTGCAAAGTGATTTTTACAATATTCATTACCTGCTTCAATCGGTAAAAGTGTATGATGCCGAGATTGCTGCTTTGCAAAAAGTTACTCAAGCTTTTGAATCGCAGAAAGGAAAAGGTTATGTTTCCGAAAAGGAAGTTTTGCGTGTAAAAGCACAGTTATACAGTCTGCAAAGCGAATACAACGACCTGAAAAGCCAGATAAACGACCTGCAAAGTGAAATGCGTTTATTACTGCAAAGCAAGAATACGGTGTTGATTCCGTTGGTAGATGAATCACACTTAAAGAATCTGAAAGTGGATAAATATCCGTTGGCAGCTATGATTGATTCCGCTTATTCAACCCGTCCCGATTTGAAAATTGCCAAACTGAATACCGATTTGAGCAAGCAAAACTACAGTTTGCAAAAAGCAATGGCGGTACCTGACCTTACTGTATCGCTGGGTTATGATCAGCAGGGAAGTTATATTCACAACCTGACCACCCTTGGATTTGGTTTTGATTTGCCGGTTCTGAACCGCAATCAGGGAAATATCAAAGCAGCGAAGGCGATGATTAAATTCAATGAAGCAACTCAGGAGGCCGCGCAGCAAAGTGTACGGGAGCAAATCTACAGTGCTTTACAAAAAGCATTTGAAAATGACAAATTGCTGAAAAGCCGAGATGCTTCGTTCGAAAATGATTATACCCGATTGCTTTCCGAAGTATTTAAAAATTATCAGATTCGAAATATAACGTTACTCGATTTTCTGGATTTTTATGACTCATACAAACAGAATACTTTGCAAATCAATGCATTGAATTTCAACAGAATAAGTGCGTTTGTCGATTTGAACTATTACTCCGGAATTGATTATTTAAAAAATTAAAATATACAGATTATGAAGAAGATAAATAAAAATAGCGTTTTTGTTTTGGCGGTAGTTATCGTTTTAGTGAGTCAGTCTTGCCACAAAAACAGCGAAACAAGCAGCGATAATTCCAACTATGTTTTGCCCGATTCGCTGGCTAAAACCCTGGTTTTTGATAATGTTGAGAATTGTAAATTAACCAATACGATTACGCTTTCGGGGAAAGTTGCTTTTAATGACGATAATGTAGCTAAAATTTACCCCATGGTAAGTGGTGTGATTCAGAACATTAAAGTGATGCTTGGCGATTATGTTCAAAAAGGGCAGGTGCTGGCTGTGATTAAAAGTTCCGAAATGGCCGGAATAAGCAATGATTTAGTAAATGCTGAAAGTAATCTCAGGGTGGCGAAAAAGAACCTTGAAGCTACACAGGACATGTTCAAGAGCGGATTGTCCTCTCAAAAAGATGTGTTGGCTGCTCAAGCTGCATTTGATCAGGCGCAATCGGAACTAAGCCGCGTAAAACGGGTGTTGAACATTAACGGAGGAAATACGCAGGGCGAATATATTGTTCGTTCGCCGATAAGTGGTTTTGTGGTAGAAAAACTGGTTACCAACAACATGTCAATTCGTGG
>CAZEEB010000057.1:0-11280 GCA_964511245.1 uncultured Paludibacter sp. | reverse complement strand
GTATAACAACTCACCATACCAATTATTTACAAGCTCCTAAAAATTTTATTCCTGCTTATAAAGATACTTTTTCATACAGAGACTATCATTTAAAAGAATGCGATAGGCTTTATATTCAAGTATACTCTACCGATGATAAAACAAATGTGTTGTTTAATGGTTCATCGGCCAACAGTATGCAAATGATGTCGGGTGGTGGCAGTGGATCAGGCGATAATTTGGATTTATACACTTACCTGGTTCAATCAAATGGGAATATTGCTTTTCCAATCGTAGGCGAAATATACGTAAAAGGAAGTACTATAAGGCAAACAAAAGAAATAATTGAAAATGCGATAAAACCAATTCTAAAAGTTAATTCTGTGGATGTAAGAATGATTGGAAGAAGTTTTAGTGTAATTGGTTCAGGAAAATCAGGTCGATTTCCTTTTCCACGCGAAAAATTAAATATCTTTCAAGCATTGGCATTAGCCGGTGATTTTAATCAGTTTACTGATAGAAGTAAGATAAAAATTCTTCGTATTGTTGATAATCAAACGGTTATTAAAAGTTTTGATATAAGAAGTTTAGATATTATAAATTCTGAATTTTATTATTTAGAACCTGATGATATTATTTTTCTCCAACCTCTTAACGAACAATTTTTTGGTGCAACAACTTTGTGGACTACCATTTCGACTATCATAACAACAGTTTCATTTGGAGTTTTGATTTATAATTTTTTTGTACCAAAAGCTAAATAATGATTTATTATCGCGATAAAGCAATGAAAAACAAGTTTAAATTATTCGCAATATTTTACGTAATACTCTTATTTTCATCGTGTTATAGTTACAAAAACATGAGGTTACTGCAAGAGGACAACCGCTCGCTACCCGTATACGATAAAGTGAAATTTGAGGATTACAAGATTCAGGTTAACGATGAAATAATTTATAGATTAATAACTTCTGACGAAACTATTTCAAAATTGATACAACCCCAAACCAGTCAAACTACCAGTCAATCAATTTTAACTTACAGGGTTTACAAAGATAGCACAATTGATATTCCATTTGTGTCCAAAATAAAAGTAGCAGGTCTAACTTTACAGCAAGCTACGAAAGTTATTGAAGAACGATTTGAAGAGTTGATACCGGATGCTGTTGTAAAACTAAGTTTATCAAACAAAACCTTTACTATATTTGGGGATGCAGGCTCCGGAATTTTCCCTATTTATAAAGAGAGAATGAACATTTTTCAGGCATTATCTATGTCGGGCGATTTTAATGATGCAAGTAATCGAAAACATATTCGAATTATTCGTGAATCAACTAAAGGAACTGAAATTTTAGATTTCGACATCAGACCTAAAAGTTTAATTGATTCGAAATACTATTATATATACCCAAATGATATAATTTATGTTGAGCGAGAATTTTCAAGCTTCTACAAGGTAAATAGTTATACTGCGTTATTGAGTGTTATTTCTTTTTCACTAACCTTATTCTTTTCTGTTTTAAATTATACAAAGTAAATTTATTTAAAAACCTTACAATTAAAGAATTAAAGCTATATGGAACAAAATTATGTTGAAAAACCATTTTCAGAAGAAGAAGAGGAATCCAGTTTTGATATCATGGAATGGGTATCATATATTCTACATCATTGGTATCTTTTTGTAATCGGAATTATTTTATCACTTGGCTTAGCTTACCTTCAAAATAGAGCTTGGTTACCTACATTTCAGACGGCTGGTACGGTAATGATTGAAGAAAAAAGAATGGTGCCTAATGGCACTCAAGCTTTAATGCAAGGTTTTGGAGTACAAGATGGATTCAGAAATGTAAATAATCAGGTAATTATGCTTGGTTCGTACGATTTAGTATGTAAGGTTGTGGATAGTATTCCTTTTCTGAAAGTTGATTATATTTCTAAAGGGAGTTTTAAAACCAGAAATTTATATAAATCGTCACCAATTGTAATTCAAACAGATTATGTTTCGCCCGAAGCATATAATTTGATGTTCAAAATCAATTTGAAATCAAATGGCACATTTACAATAACCGTTGAAGACAATAAATTGTTAAGTAATTTTAAAATTGAAGGTGTTTATGGTAAACCCATTCAACACAATATGTTTTTTATTACTGTAAACAATGCAAATAAATTTATGGGAAATACTGAAATGTATTTTCAACTACGAACACGCGAATCTCTGGTTTCAGATTTTTCATCACGCCTGAATTTTGGTTATGTGGTTGAAGGTTCATCTGTATTGCAAATTTCATTAATAAGTGATACTCCCGATCGTGACATTGATTTTATTAATAAATTATGTGAAACTTTTCTGGCAGATAACTTAGATAAAAAGAACGATGCTGCCAATAAAACAATCAAATTTATTGATGGACAGTTAGGTTTGGTTCAAAAGTCATTATTAACCTCGCAAGGCGAAATGACTAACTTCAGACAAAGCAATAAAATTGTTGATGTTTCAAGTCATACAGGTGAGTTATTGGCTAAAGCCTCAAAATTTGATGCACAACAATCTGAGTTAAAACTTCGTGAAACATACTTGGATTATCTTACCAAATACCTCAAAACCAACCTTGCCGATGGTGCAGTAATTGCACCATCAAGCCTTGGACTTAACGAACCCTTATTAATGTCGGTAGTTCAACAAATCAATGAATTATATAATCAGCGCGCCGAAGTGACTGAGAAAAATATGTATTACGCCAAATACACAAAACAAATTGAAAACTCAAAATTAACTGTACTTGAGGTTGTAAAAAGTATGCGTGCAGCACTTGATATTGAAAAAGCGGATTTTAATAAGCGATTTTCGGATGTTAATAAAGAAATTAATGAGCTACCAAAAAAAGAATTAGAAATGATTGCCATTGAGCGTAAATATAAAATGGACGACAATTATTATACTTTCTTTTTGCAAAAAAGAGCCGAATCAGAAATTTTAAAAGCCTCAAATACACCCGATAATAATATATTGGATAAGGCACGTGTATTATCGGTGACTAATTCGGATAAAAAGCAGAAAACGACTTTAATGTTTTTATTATTTGGCATTTTAATTCCAACTTTGATAGTAGTAATTAAAGAATTGTCAAATAACACCGTAAGATCGACTAAGGATGTTGAAAAAAACTCATCGTTTCCACTTATTGGTGCCATTCGTCATACCAAAAGTACAGACCCATTACTTGTGGCTAAAAACCCACGTTCTGCATTTACAGAAATGTTCCGTGTTATCAGAACACGAATTGAATTTATAGTTCAGCGCAAAACAAATATAGTTATGCTTATTACTTCAACCGAATCGGGTGATGGTAAAACTTATTTTGCGATAAATCTTTCGTCAATCTACTCAATGTCAAGTAAAAAAACAATTTTAGTAGATATGGATATTCGCAAACCCAGTGTTAATCAGCGATTTAACATAGTACAGCCCAATGGAGTTACAAATTTCTTGGTTGGTCAATGTACGTTAGACGAAGTAATTCTTCAGTTGCCCAAACTGGATTATGATATTTTACCTGCAGGTTCTATTCCACCAAATCCGGGTGAGTTGGTACGATCTGATAAATTAATAGAAATGTTTGTTGAATTGCGAAAACGATATGATTATATTATAATTGACTCTAGTCCAATTGGTATGGTTACAGATGCTTATTCGCTGGCAAATATCTCAGACGTTAATCTTTTCGTTGTTCGAAACAATAAAACAAACAAGACATTTTATAAAAAACTTAGTACACAGTTAAAATCAGACAGTTTACCAAATGTTTACAGTGTATTAAATGATGTAATTGACGATGGAACAAGGTATTCAAGATATAAATTGTATAAATACGCTTATTTATTTGGTTACAGTTACGGATATACCGGCAAAAAGAAAAAAGGCGAATCGGACAAGTATTTGCATTACTATGAAGACGATTCAGAAATTTAAATAAGTTTTTATCAATCAATCAATCAATCAAATTTTCATGAAAAAAGTTGCTTTAATTACTGGTATTACCGGTCAAGACGGTGCATACCTAGCCGAATTATTACTCAAAAAAGGATATGAAGTTCATGGCTTAAAACGTCGCTCTTCTTTATTTAACACTGATAGAATTGACCATTTATACCAAGACCCACATGTAGATGACAGAAATCTTATACTACACTACGGTGATATGACTGACTCAATGAATCTAACCCGAATAATTCAGGAAACTCAACCAGATGAGATTTATAATCTAGCGGCAATGAGCCATGTAAAGGTGAGTTTTGATACCCCGGAATATACTGCAAATGCTGATGGTATTGGTACATTAAGAATTTTGGAAGCAGTAAGATTATTGAACTTAACAAAAAAGACACGCATTTATCAAGCTTCTACTTCGGAACTTTACGGCTTAGTTCAAGAAGTTCCTCAAAAAGAAACCACTCCATTTTATCCACGTTCACCTTATGCAGTGGCAAAAATGTATGCATATTGGATAACCGTAAATTATCGTGAAGCCTATGGAATCCATGCCAGCAATGGTATTTTATTTAATCACGAATCGCCATTGCGAGGTGAAACGTTTGTTACCCGAAAAATAACCCGTGCTGCTGCACGTATTGCGATGGGAATGCAAAGTAAATTATTTTTAGGAAATTTATCTTCAAAACGTGATTGGGGGCATGCCAAGGATTATGTTCGGGCTATGTACTTGATTTTACAACAAGATGAACCTAGTGATTATGTAATTGCTACCGGAATTACGACTGAAGTACGAGAGTTTGTAAGAATGGCTTTTGCCGAAATAGGTATTAATATTGATTTTAAAGGTGAAGGAATTGAAGAAAAAGGCTATATTGAAAGTGTTAACGACGCGCTTTTTACAGAACATGTAGGTTCTGAATTTTTGGCAGAAATTAAATCCAAAAAAGAAGCAATTGTTGAAGTTGATGCAAATTATTTCCGTCCAACCGAAGTAGATTTGTTAATTGGAGATGCAACAAAATCGCGTACAGTACTTAACTGGATACCCGAATACGATTTAAAAGGTTTAGTTGTTGATATGATGCGTTCCGACGTAAAACTAATGAAAAAAGAAACGTATTTGAAAGAAGGTGGATTCAGAATATTAAATTATTTTGAATAATAACCGGTAAACACTCAATATGAATAGAAATTCTAAAATATATATTGCAGGCCATTTAGGAATGGTCGGTTCAGCGATTAAACGTAATCTAGAATCCAAAGGATTTTCGAATTTTGTAACTCGATCTTTTGAAGAACTTAATCTTTTGAATGAACAAGCTGTTGCTCATTTTTTTGAAACAGAAAAACCCGATTATGTTGTACTTGCGGCAGCAAAAGTTGGTGGAATTATAGCAAATAATACCTATCGAGCCCAATTTATTTATGAAAACTTAATGATTCAAAATCATGTGATTCATCAAAGCTATGTACATGGAGTCAAAAAGCTGCTTTTTCTAGGCTCTTCATGCATTTATCCGCGAATGGCTGAACAACCTATACGTGAAGATTCATTGCTAACGGGGGTATTAGAAGAAACAAATGAACCTTATGCAATTGCTAAAATTGCAGGAATTAAAATGTGTGAAGCGTATCATGCTCAATATGGCTGTAATTTCATTTCCATAATGCCAACTAATCTTTACGGTCAAAACGATAATTATGATTTAGAAAAATCACATGTTTTGCCTGCATTAATTCGAAAAATGTATCTTGGGAAATGCCTAATAGAGAATGATTGGACAAAATTACGTATTGACCTAAACAAACGTCCTATTGAAAGCGTGAATGGCACATTTAGCGACGATGTAATACTCCAGGTATTAGGAAAATACGGGATTTCGGAACAAAATAATGAAGTTTCAATTACATTGTGGGGTACAGGTTCGCCGATGCGTGAGTTTTTACACGTTGATGATATGGCCGATTCGAGCGTTTATCTTTTGCTAAATTACAATGCTCCCGACACTTTGCCATCACAAGTTAATGCAGGCTGGGGAAAAGATCAAACAATAAAAGAACTATCTGAAATAGTGCAAAAAACAGTTGATTATAAGGGGAAAATAATTTGGGATACCACAAAACCTGATGGAACGCCACGTAAATTACTTGATGTTTCCAAATTGAATAGTTTAGGGTGGAAACCAACAATCAGCTTGGAAGACGGAATTAAAAGAGTTGTTTCTGTCTATATTAACGAATAAAACTAAAAAAACAATGTGATTATTTTTTTAGTTTTAAATATTTTGAAAAACCAATAGGAATTATTTTAAAGAAAAAATTGAATTGCTAAATTTAGCTTTTTAGAAGGGTAAATTTAGCAATTCTTTTTTAATATCTGTAATGTTCAGGTTTGTAAGGACCGTTAACATTAACTCCAATATATCCAGCTTGCTCTGGCGTTAACACAGTTAGTTTAACACCCAATTGTTCCAGATGCAAACGTGCAACTTCTTCGTCTAAATGCTTTGGCAAGCGATATACATCGATTGGATAATCTTTAGTAAATAATTCGATTTGAGCCAAGGTCTGATTTGTAAATGAATTACTCATTACAAAAGATGGGTGTCCGGTAGCACATCCGAGATTTACCAAACGACCATCGGCCAAAAGTAATACACATTTTCCATCAGGAAAAACATATTTATCTACCTGTGGTTTGATATTTACAAGTTTTATACCAGGATATTGTTTTAGTTTTTCAACCTGTATTTCGTTATCAAAGTGTCCAATGTTACAAATAATTGCAGCATCTTTCATTTTTTCGATATGTTCGATACGAATGATATCTTTGTTTCCTGTTGTAGTAACGTAAATATTGCCTTCAATCAATGCTTCCTCAATTGTAGTAACACGAAAGCCTTCCATTGATGCTTGAAGTGCACAAATAGGGTCAATTTCTGTAACTATTACACGTGCTCCATAAGCCAACATGGAACGAGCACAACCTTTCCCAACATCACCATAACCACATACCACAACCACTTTGCCGGCAAGCATCACATCAGTTGCTCGTTTAATTCCATCTGCCAATGATTCGCGGCATCCATATAGATTATCAAATTTTGATTTAGTTACAGAATCATTTACATTAAATGCTGGAAATAACAATGAGCCTTCTTCCAACATTTGATACAAGCGATGAACTCCGGTTGTAGTTTCTTCCGAAACCCCACGAATTCCCGGAATCATTCGACTCCAGATAGTACTGTCTTCTTTCAGAATATCTCCCAAAATAGCATATAGTAAACGCTCATCGTCAGTCCCGGCAACTTTATCAAGTACAGAAGCGTCTTTTTCAGCATCTCCACCTACATGAATCATCATTGTAGCATCACCACCGTCGTCAACAATCACAGTTGGTCCCTGATGACCTTCGAAAGTCAAAGCCTGAAGTGTACACCACCAATATTCTTCCAAAGTTTCGCCTTTCCATGCAAATACAGGTACGCCTGCAGCAGCAATTGCAGCAGCAGCGTGATCTTGTGTTGAGTAAATATTACAACTACACCAACGTACTTGAGCACCCAATTCAACCAAGGTTTCAATAAGTACCGCCGTTTGGATCGTCATGTGTAATGAACCCATTATACGAGCTCCTTTAAGTGGTTTAAGTTGACTATATTTTGCACGTAAAGCCATAAGTCCTGGCATTTCTTTTTCTGCCAATTCAATTTCTTTTCTGCCAAAATCGGCTAGACTAATATCAGCTACTTTGTATGGCAAAATACTGAATAATTCGGTTGTATTCATATGATTTTTATGTTGTTATTGATTTCAATTTTGGTGAGCAAAGATACGATAAACTAATTAATAATGGCTAATAAGCAATTGATAATTATTGGTTTCTTAACGATTTTATCTATCTTTGTTTTCTTTAATATCATTATTTGAATTTGTAAAATGTTTATAGATATTCATACCCATCGACTTACTGCAGCTGAAAATCGGAGTATCGTAAATTTAACTTTCTCAGAAGCTAAAAAGGTATTTAATTCATTGGAAAAAGGTTTTTTTTCGATTGGTATACATCCTTGGTTAGTAAATGAGTATTCTGATAAATTGCTAAAGGAAATAGAATTATATTTTACAGACCCGCGATTTATAGCTTTAGGAGAATGCGGATTAGATAAAAATTGTAATTCAGCGATCATAAAACAAATTCAGCTTTTCGAAAAACAAATAGAAATTGCAGAACGCTTCCAAAAACCGGTAATTATTCATTGTGTTGGTTGTTTTAATGAACTTTTTGAAATAAAAAAGCATTTTAACCCTAAACAAAAATGGATTATTCATGGCTTTAGGGGCAAACCACAGTTAGCAGAACAAGCTTTAAAAATTGGGTTAAATCTTTCATTTGGCGAATATTATAACGTTGAGACTTTAGGTATTACTCCTTTTGAAAATCTTTATATTGAAACAGACGAAAGTCATTTAGGGATTGAAGAATTATATGACAGAGTAGCAATTATAAAGAATTGTTCGGTTACTCTGCTTGTTGCAGGATTAAATCTAATGAATAGTCTAAAAACTTAAAATCGTTATTTCATTCAAGTTTTTTGAACATTTTACGCTCTGTTGGCAATTATTAATTATTAATTATTAGCAAGTTATTAGTTATTCAGTATCTTTGTCATCCTAAAATAAAAAAGTCTTTTTCATGAAAAAAACAAGTATTCTTTTTGCCCTAAGCATTTGTACAACTTTAGTTTTAGCTCAAGGTTTTTCGGCACTACAACAACGGAAGTTAACGAATGCGTTAACAGCCATTTCCAATTTATATGTTGACAGTATTAACGACAAAAAAATTGTTGAATCCGTACTTGAATCCGTTTTGAAAGAACTCGATCCACACTCATCATACATCCCGAAAGAAGAAGTGGAACGTGTAAATGAACCTCTCGAAGGAAGTTTCGAAGGAGTTGGCATTCAATTTCAATTAATGGAAGATACGCTTTTTGTAGTTCAAACTATTTCGGGATGTCCGGCCGAGAAAGTTGGTGTGCTTCCGGGTGATCGAATAATTTATATAAATAAAGATTTGGTAGCTGGTGTAAAAATGCAAAATTCGGATATTTTTAAGCGGTTGCGTGGACCTAAAGGAACAGAAGTTAGCATTAAAGTGCGACGTGGTTCCAAACCGGAATTGTTGGATTTTAAAATTGTGCGTGACAAAATACCAATTTACAGCATAGATGCAACCTACATGATTGGCAAAGATATAGGTTATATTAAAATTAATAATTTTGGGAGCACAACTGTATCTGAATTTGAAAAGGCATTTTCAAAACTTCAAAAAAAAGGGATGAAACACCTTATTTTAAGTTTGCAAGGAAATGGTGGAGGCTATTTAAATGCAGCCATTCAATTGGCGGATGAATTTTTATCAAAAAACAAATTAATCGTTTATACTCAAGGACTTAACCAACCGAAAAGTGTTGCAGAATCTACTCCCACAGGAGTTTTCGAAACCGGTAAAGTAATTGTTTTGGTGGATGAATATTCAGCTTCAGCAAGTGAAATTGTCTCGGGTGCGTTACAAGATTGGGATAGAGCCATTATTATTGGTCGTCGTACTTTTGGCAAAGGACTGGTTCAAAGACAGTTTCCACTTATTGACAATTCGATGATGCGCTTAACTATAGCACGTTATTATACACCGACGGGCAGATGTATACAAAAATCATATAAAGGCGGATTTCAAAAATACGAACATGATTTGGTTGATCGTTACAAAAAAGGTGAGTTGCTTCATGCCGATAGCATACATTTCCCTGACTCATTGCGATATCAAACCCTAAACCTTAAACGCACTGTTTATGGCGGTGGAGGCATAATGCCTGATATTTTTGTTCCTCTTGATACTACAAAATTTACAAATTTTCACAGAAAACTTATAGCACAAGGTGTTGTTAATAAAGTATGTGTTCAGTTTATTGACAAAAATCGGAATGATTTAAAAGTTAAGTATCCTACTTTTGATAAATACAAAAAAGACTATGTGGTGAGCGATGAACTTATAAAAAGTCTGATAAATGGAGCAGAAAGTGCCAAAATCAAAGTAGATTCTGTACAGTTTGAAAAATCAAAGCCACTTATAAAGCTTCAGCTAAAAGCTTTACTGGCAAGAGATATATGGGAAATGAATGAATATTATCAAGTTATGGATGCTGATAACGAGTCACTTTTAAAGGCTGTTGAAATTTTACAAACACCTGGTGTTTACGAAAAAATATTGAAATAACTAAAGTTGATTGATTAGCAAACAATAATATATTTAAAAAAACTTTTCCATGGTGCTAGACATTTGGAAAAGTTTTTTGTTTAAGATTATATATGATATTGAATTACATTTTAAAAAATTGGATAGAAATTGTTGGAGCACTTCTGAGTCTGATTTATCTATATCTTTCAATTAATCAGAGAGTTAGTTTGTGGTTTTATGGGATAATTTCATCGCTATTTTATATAGTTGTGTTTTACAATTCCAAACTGTATGCCGACATGAGCTTGCAATTTTATTATGTAATAATCAGTATTTATGGTTGGATAAACTGGAAAACAATTAAAAACGATAGCAATGTAGAATTGAATATAATTAGAATAACTAAAAAGGATATAATTATTTCAATTTTTGCCACCGTTATAATTTATTTTATGTATTATTTAGTGTTAGCCAAATATACTGATTCAATTATTCCAAAATCAGATGCTTTGGTTGGCGCGTTAAGCATAATTGGAACTTGGATGCTTGCAAAGAAATATATAGAAAATTGGTTGGTATGGATTGTGGCCGACAGCCTATGTATAGGAATATATGCATTTAAAGGTTTATATCCGACAGTCATTTTATTTGTGATATATACCTTAATGGCGTATATTGGATATAAAAAGTGGAAATGAACGAATTGGTTATAATTAACGTGAGTTCGACATAAGAATTAAAATAATTGGAGTTGAATTAAACCTGAATTATTACTGGTGCTTAAAAAACTAAAAGAAACTGATCCGCATGATTTAATTACTCATGAAACCTGGTTTGTATCTAAAAATCATGCACGTGGTTTTGTGTGGTCTTTATTTTTGCAGTATCTAAGAAAACCTCACGAATAAAGCATACACTTAATGAAAAAAAGAAAGGACGTTTGATTTAATAAACATCCTTTCTTTTGCAAATAAAAGTAAACAAACAATCTAATTTATAGTCAAGGTAATTTTATCGTTTTAAAAGAGCTTTGAGCGATTGCGTTTTGTTGCCCGTTTGA
>CAZEEB010000056.1:0-11348 GCA_964511245.1 uncultured Paludibacter sp. | reverse complement strand
TATTATACGTTTATGTTTTAAATTTGTTTTTTTACTGATTTTTTACGTTGAGCTTTATTATAAATGTTGTATAAAAATACTATTCAAGACGGCAAAAATAGTCGTTCTGTTTTATATCTGCAAGACTATCAGCAATTTTTATGATATTCCAAAATGCAATATTTTGCATTAAAAACGCTCAACTATTGCTACAACATTGAGTTTTATTGTAATATAAATTACAGCTAAACTGGCAAAAAAAAAGCTGCTTTATTTCTAAAACAGCTACTTTATCTATTTTGTTTAGTGCTGTTGTTATATAATAACTTTAGCCTGTCGGTTTCCTACTCGTACCAAAACCACTCCGTGAGCAGAAATTTGAACACTATTTATTCCATCTGTCGTAATGCCATTATACAATTTTTGTCCTACTGCATTGTAAATAGCTGCCGATTCTCCGGCCACTGCATCAAAGCTAAGTTTTCCGTTTGTATTTGTTATAGTTAATGCGTTAGAAACAAGCTGATTAACGGTTGTTGGTCCATTGTTTATTCCCATAAGTGGACGGACCAAATCCATAGCACCAGTACTCGATACCGTTAAAACTGCGCTATGGTTCGTGCCTATTATTGGACTGTAATTTATAGTAACCGCCGTAGTAGGCACATTTCCACCGGTTTGAGTAATGCTGTAATTGGATAAAGTAAATAAGTTTGCATTTATGCCGCTAATTGTCAGTCCTAAATCAGTTGTGAGATTTACAGCACTAATGTTAATTGTTTGTGATGTCTGAGCACCATCGTTCGAAACCAATACCGGATTGGTTATATCCGTTACAGTAAGTGTTGGTAAAGCTGTTACATTTAAAGTATAGCTGGCAGATGCCGCACAAAAAGTTCCGGAAGCAGCTTGTGTGGCTGTAATGATGGTAGTTCCAACAGTCAATGGAGTAACTTCGCCGGTAGTTGAATTTACAGTAGCCACTGCAGGAACTGAACTTGAATAAGCAATGCTGCCCGAGCTTAGGCTTGTTGGTGTTTGGTATGAGGGGTCACCAACAATAAATTTATTTACAGTACTGTTTGCAAAAGCAATGTTTGAAGCCGTACAAGTTGTATAAGTTACTTCTATCGACTTTAAATAAAGTGCTTTAGAAGAGGTTTGATTCCATATAAGTTGAATGGTTCCGGCAGCAGAGCCCGTAAAATCATAAGTTGTACTGGTTGAAGTTAATGTGGCAGTTGATGCACCTGCAGTTTTAAAACCAGCTCCACTAACTGTTACTTCCAAAGTTGCAGCCACACTGCTTGCACCCGATGTTGTAATTTTAATATCAGTAATTGTACCTGGTATTGAGCTTGTTGTGATAATTAATGGATTGGCAGGGCTGCCTGAAGATCCAAATTGCTGACCTTTTGTTGCATCGTATCCCCAGTAAGCCCCCGCAGTGGCAGTGGCATTCCAAACTGCTGTGCCTATTGTTTGATTACCGTAAGCAGACCAGGTTTTAGCGGAAATTGTGGCAGTATATGTGTCAGCTAATAAGTTTGACGCTAATGAAAATATCGTTAGTAACAAAATCATCAATTTAAGAGTAGCTAGTTTTCTCATTTTAAACCGTTTTTAAAAATAAATAATTTATATATTATGAAGATTATATGCTTGATTTTTTAGTTTTATACGTTCCAAATTTGGAATCGTAACAACAAAGGTAGTATAAAAATTCAGAAAAATAATATTTCTGTACATTAATCCTTATAATTTCTATAATTTATGAAAGTTTAAGAAACCTGTTACATTGTCATTAAATTAAATTCTTCCTTGTTTTAATTTTGTCTTTAAAATCATGTTTTTTGAACAGCTTTTGCATTATTTATTGATTTATACTCCAGAGAATCAATTGGGTAAATCAAATTTTATCAAATAGTTTAATGTAAATCATACTAATTCACATTATTATTATTATTTTTGCAATCTTTTCTTTTAAAAATAATAAATCCAACTCACTTACATGCATTATATTTTATCAATCTAACTGGTTTACTTTAAAAAAAATCTTTTAATTAAAGCGAATACAATGAAAAATAAATATTTAGATCTTATTGAACAAAGTTTTGAATTCCCAAATGATGAATTCGATATTATAGAGAATGAATTAGAATGGTGTGGAGTTCCACTTATGGATATTATTAAGCAATATGGTACACCGTTGCGCATTTCTTATTTACCAAAAATAGCCGAAAACATTCAGAAAGCACGTCGTATGTTTAATGTGGCTATGGCAAAAGTCGATTATGATGGCGATTATAATTATTGCTATTGCACTAAGAGTTCACACTTTTCGTTTGTACTCGAAGAGGTACTTAAACATGGCGTACATATCGAAACCTCTTCCGCTTTTGACATAAACATATTAGAGTCACTTCATGAACAGGGTTTACTTAAACAGGAAACTTTTGTGGTATGTAACGGATTTAAAAGACCTCAATATGTTGAAAACATTCAAAACCTAATGCGCCAGGGCTTTACAAACGTTATCCCTATACTCGACAATAAATTTGAACTTGACTTGTTTCTAAAAGACTTTGATATAAAATTTAATGTCGGTATTCGCATCGCAGCTGAGGAAGAACCTAAGTTTGATTTCTATACTTCACGCCTGGGCATTCGGTACAACGATATCATCCCTTATTACATGAAGCAAATTGCATCAAATCCGCAAGTGGAATTAAAAATGCTTCATTTTTTCATTAATACCGGAGTGAAAGATACTGCCTACTACTGGAATGAACTAAACAAAGCGGTAAATCTATATTGTGAATTGAAGAAAAAATGCCAAACACTTGATAGTTTGAATATCGGCGGTGGATTTCCAATTCAAACTCACTTGGATATGGTTTACGATTATGAATATATGGCTGAAGAAATTGTGGCGCAGATTAAAACTATTTGTACTCAAAATGGAGTGCCTGAACCACATATATTTACGGAGTTCGGATCGTATACCGTGGGCGAAAGTGGCGCTATGCTTTACTCCATTGTGAACCAAAAAAAGCAAAATGACCGCGAGTTGTGGAATATGATTGATAGTTCGTTTATGACCACATTGCCCGACACCTGGGCAATAAACCAACGCTATGTATTTTTAGCTATAAATAATTGGGATTCGGAGTACGAACGCGTCAATCTGGGCGGTTTAACCTGCGATAGTGAAGATTTCTATAATGCCGAAGTTCATTCTAATGCCGTTTTCCTTCCAAAAATGAAAGAGGACTGTGAACAATACATCGGATTTTTTCATACCGGCGCTTATCAGGAATCTTTAAGTGGTTTTGGAGGTATACAACACTGCCTGATACCTGCACCCAAGCTGGTAATTATTGACAAAGATGAAGATGGTGAGTATTTCACGAAACTATTTGCTAAAGAACAAAGTTATAAATCGATGCTGAAAATTTTAGGATATTGATTGATGAACCAATCTCAAGTATTCCATCATAAAATATTAAAAGGAGCAAAAAACTGTCATTTTTTTGCTCCTTATTTATTTTTTAGAATTGAAATTCAAGCTGTTATTTAATTTGCAATTGCTTGTTGACTTAAATCCAAATCTTTGCATTCATAATAGGTTTCTTCCAAAATTTGAGCTAAATTCTTCTTTTTCAGAATAGTTTCTAGATCCAGTTTGAATTCGTTCCAATAATTTCTTCCTTTGCAATCGTGCAATGATCTATCGCAAAAACTAAGGTTATTGATGCACTCGATGACTACAATTTGTTCAAATGCCGTGTAAATATCAAACATCGTGATATCTTCGGGGGCACGAGTTAATCTATACCCACTACCCTTACCTTTCGAGTTCGTTATCAGTCCTTTAAGTTTCAACGATGAAATAATTGGATCTAAGTATTTTAGCGAGATATTTTGATTTTTGGCAATGTCTTTTTGTAACATTCCATTTGAATCGGTAGAACCGGCAATCTCTATCATGGTTCTCAAACCATATCGTATTTTAGAATTAACCCTCATGATTAAAGAAATATTTCTGCAAATATATTATGAAAAAAATAAATGCTATTATTCTAATTGCATTTATTTTATAATTTATTACAATTCTAAATAACTAACAGACTAAAAGCCACATTAAAGTCAATTTAAAATGCTGAATATCTGTATTATACAATTCAATTAAATAAGTTACTATTCTAGAGTTGAAACTTATCTTTAAAAATAATGTTTAAGAAAATGTATGAAAAAATACATTTTAATGTAATAATCGCCATTAAGTTTTGATTTCGTATTAATATTGATTGATTTATTTTATTTCGCAGTTTTTGCGCACTTACTGTCGTTAAATTTTAAGAAAAAAAAGAAACAATTTAAATTATGTTACAGTCATAAACGACTTGAGTTTGTAAGTTTTGAAATTGTTTTGTAAAAGAATTTAAAAATCAAGCAGATTTAAAAATCTTTACACTATAAAACAACAAATTTGTTTACTTTTGCTATACTTATAAAACGAATGGATGAATGAGCTTTATTGACCAAATTAAAAAGCCGATACTAACCGATTTACAGCTATTTAATAATGCATTTTCGACGGAACTAAGCACCGATAATGAATTGTTGAAAAGCGTATACGAATATACCTTAAAACGGAGTGGGAAACAACTAAGGCCTATACTTACCTTACTTGCGGCAAAAATTTGTGGCGAAATAAACCGGAACAGCATACTTGCAGCACAATCCCTGGAATTGCTGCATACGGCCAGTTTGGTTCATGATGATGTTGTAGACGACACCTTTGAGCGACGCGGTAATCCATCGGTTAATGCCCGGTGGACTAATAAAACGGCTGTATTTGCAGGCGATTATCTTTTTTCTAAATCACTTGATTGTGCTACTCAAACTAATAATCTATCTATTTTAAGAGCAGTTTCGGAAATTGGTCGGCAACTTACCGATGGCGAATTGCTTCAACTTGTAAATACGCAACTTTCGAAAACTACGGAAGAAAATTATTATACTATCATTAAAAAGAAAACGGCTCAGCTTTTCTCATCATGCACCGAAGTAGGTGGCTTGTCGGCTCATGCAACCGAAATTCAATTAACCGCACTGAAAAATTATGGCGAATATTTAGGTATTAGCTTTCAAATTAAAGATGATATTTTTGATTATTTTGATAGCATTCAGATTGGCAAACCTACCGGCAATGATTTACGTGATGGTAAAGTTACTTTGCCACTCATATACGCACTTGAACATGCTTCGGAAGCCGAAAAAACAATGATATCAAGGGTTATCGACAGCAAAGATTTTACTATAGAGAACATAAAACTTATTACACAATTTACAGTCCAAAACGGTGGAATTGATTATGCTACAAAGCTAATGGAAAAATTTAAAAATAAGGCTATTGAAGAATTGTCGATTTTTGAAGATGGGGAGATAAAGCAATCGCTTATTTTGTGTGCTGAGTATGCTGCATTCCGTGAGTTTTAAATCTTCTAATTTCCATCAACGGCCATTGAACTATCTTTGCTGAACTGAAGTTTGCAAAACAATTTGAAATCGATGGTAATCCACTCACTCACTTTAATTAATCCAAGCATTTCTACCGGTGGTTCCAGCCCGAAATCGCGAATGTTTAGTTGTTTCTCTCCCTGAATAGTAATAAATTCATTGTGATTTAAGGTTGATGTTGCCAAATTGTATTGGCGGGTAACGGAGGCTATTGTTATGTCTACTGATATATTTTGCTTCAGGTTTTGTTCGTCGGAGCTTGGAACTGATTCTATGTGATTTAATTGAACCTGAATGCTTGGATAAATGTCGGATTTTATAAGTTTTTTAAAATCACGCAAGGCCATTGGATTATCCGATTTAAAATTATTAACCTTGATGGCCATTTTGTTTTGAGATAAAAAGGTTTTGTTCTGAACTTTGGAAAACAATACCATTGCACTTTTGCCCATTAATTTATCGCCATATTGAATTAATTTGAACGATATGATATTGGTTTTGCCGTTAATAGCAAGCCAACTGTTTTTAGCAAGTTCAATTTTTACGGCTGGCTGATTAGCAAAACTAACTGAATATAAGCTAACTAACAACAAGAATATACTGCATTTCTTCATGCCCGAAAGATAAACAAATTTATTAAAAAAACCGACAAGAATAATCTTGCCGGTTTTTGTTTTTATGATTAATTTATGATTAGAACGAAATAACAGCTTCTGCACTTAATCCGTGGAATTCATAACCATTGAGGATTGTATTCACATTTGGAACTCCAATGTAAAGTTGATTTACATATTCAATTTTAGCCATAATGTTTTTGGTTACATACCAACCACCGGCTAATGCTAGGCGACCTATACCAATTGTATAAGCAGGAACAGGAGCAAGAATAGTTGTAGAAGTTGCTGTAGAACCTGTTGCACCGGCAGCAGCAGCCACTTCAGCAGCCACACTGTTTAAGCGACCAGCCAGGAAGAAATTTTCTTCTTTGCCTAAACGGAATATTACATCTTCTGCAATTTGAACAGCTTTACGACTTGTAGCTTCGGCAGCAGTACGACCAGTTGCTGTTTCGTAAGTTGTGAAAGACTCAATTCCTAACCATTCTGTTGGTTTATATTTCACAAATAAGTTACCCATTAATGTTGTAATTCTGTCAGAGAATCCAGGATTAAAACGACCAGCAAATGCAGTACCGGTACCAGGACCAGCATTGTACATAATAGCTGAATAATTAGAACCTGTACGGTCGCCTCCAAATAAAGTGTTTGATAGAGCACCGGCAGTTGAGTATACTGAACCGGTTATACGCAAACGAAGCTTCTCATTTAATTGTTTATCATATCCTATTTTTGCTAAAAATGCAGGATTGTGAAGACCGTTTGAGTATTTGTAAGCTGCAGTTGTTGTATCAATATAAGCTAAACTTGGATTCAAATTACCATTGGTTACACCAACTACACCAACAATACCATTATAGTTTACATCGACTTCTGCACCAATTTCAGTTGCAAATTCGTCCATAATATAGTTTTCCATAAATGGATTATAGATTGAGCAACCACCATCGGAACGACGGTAATGAGCATCACCATAGTTTACATCCATTTGTCCTACTTTGATGGAAGTGTATTTCATAATATTATCCAATAAGTCTGATTTTATGAACGGAATTTTGTCAAATTGAACGTAACCACCTTTTACCCAGGTTTCATTGTGATGTTTTGAAGCCAAATATAAGCTTACTTGCAAAGTTACACCATCAGCCAAATAACTATTAATGTTTAAGTTAGCCATTGAAAGTGCAAAGTTTGGAGAATTTTTAAACAATGCTTGAGTGTTTTTTGCGGGATCTTGATTCGTTACAGCGTTACTGTTAGTCAATGCCATGTAAGGCATTGCGATAGAACCGCCAAATTCTACTTTTGGTCCTGTAAATTTAGCATCTGTTTTTGGTGTTTCAAATACATTTACACCCGTTTGATCGGTAGCACGAAGCTGAGCAAACATTGTGCTGCAAAGCATAGTTGCAGCGGCAAAAGTTAAAATCGATTTCTTCATTTTGATTTTGTTTTTAGTTAATAAAAGGGTTTTTTGATTTAATTTACTTTATTATTCAATTGCTGTTCCTTCGAAAGTTACAGTATATTTAAGTGTAATATCATCGCCAACTTTTACAATTAGCATGGATGGCGGTGTCATTTTAAAATCAGTCATTTTTAATTTAAAGCTACCGCTGAACTCATATACACCGGGTTTAATAACTTTACCAATCGCTTTTAAGGATACCTTTTTAGTTACGGCATTCATGGTTAAATTGCCAATGGCCGTTACTGTCATTTCAGTTCCATTTATTTGAAGTGAACTGGCATCGAGCAGTTTAAAATTTATGGTTGGATTTTTTTTCTCATTAAAAGCTTCGTAAGTTTTGGTGTCCATCAGTTTTTCCTTGCTTTTAATGCCTTTAACCGGTATTTCTACGGTCATTGATTGTGCTTTTTTATTCTCAAATACCAATTCGCCGCTTGCAATGCTTACTTTACTTTGAAAATCATGCAAACTGGAAGTTCCAAAAATGGTCATACTAAATGTTTTTGGATTTAGTTTTAATGTTTGTGCTTGAACACTAAAGCTAAACGCAAGACTTAAAATTAGTATTATTGAACTGAATGAAAATTGTTTTTTTGTCATTGTATTTCGTTTTTTTTGTTTTTATTATACTATCTCTTTTATATGTACTATCGCATTTGTAGTATGTAATTTCAAATGTTTAATCCAGTATTTTCAAAATCTTCGCATCTGTATTTTGAATCTTCAATAATTTGTTCCAATGTTTTCTTTTTCAGAGCATTGGCCATTTCTATTTTAAACTCATCCCAGTAATTTCTACTTTTACATTCGTGCATTGATCTATCGCAATAGCCCAGATTATTAATGCATTCAATAACTACAATTTGTTCAAAAGCAGTATAAATATCGTACATTGTAATGTCTTTGGCTGCACGTGTTAATTTATATCCACTACTTTTTCCTTTCGAGTTGGCAATTAAACCTTTAATTTTAAGTTCAGATATAATTGCATCGAGGTATTTTAAAGAAATTTGCTGACTTTTAGCTATTTGTTTTTGCAATACGCCATTTGCATCAGTAGAAATTCCTATTTCTATCATTGTGCGTAATCCATAACGTATTTTTGTATTTACCCTCACAATTAAAGAAAAATTTCTGCAAATGTATTTATTTATTTTAATCCTATCACTTTTATAGTATAGTTTTATGTTATTTATAATGAATTCAAATTAAAATTAATTATTAATTATATATATTAAATTTTAAACGATTGATTATCTGTAATATATATAAATATATAGTATTTTATTAAAATTTATTAATGATATTTTTTCAAGATTAATACACTGATAATTAGTGAATAAGGAAAAAATTCATTAATGTGTATTATTTAAAATTTTGACTCTATGATATGACAAAAGGATTATTTCAAAAAGGAAATAATCCTTTCAAATTTGAATCATTAAACCTTTATTAATGTGCTTCTAACCAGTTAGTTCCTACTCCAAAATCAACAGTAAGTGGCACCAAAAGTTGAATGGCATTTTCCATTTCTTGTACTACCATTTTCTTGGTTATTTCCATTTCATGAACCGGCACGTTAAAATTCAACTCATCATGTACTTGCATGGTCATTTTTGTCTGACAGTGTTCGGTTTCCAATCGGTTTTGAATACGCACCATGGCAATTTTGATAATATCGGCAGCCGATCCCTGTATAGGAGCATTGATTGCATTTCGTTCGGCATAACCGCGCACAATGCTGTTTTGTGAGTTAATATCTGCCAAAAACCGTTTCCTTCCAAAAATAGTTTCAACATAGCCCATTTCCTTGGCTTTTTGAATGGCATTGTCCATGTATTTTTTCACATCCGGGTAGGTTGCAAAATAGCCATCAATCAATTCTTTTGCTTCGGCACGCGGAATGCTTAAGCGGTCAGATAAACCAAATACAGATATGCCGTAAATAATACCAAAATTAGCGGTTTTGGCTTTTCGGCGCATATCCGAACTAACTTCGTTCAATGGAATTTTATATATTTTGGCAGCTGTGGCGGTATGAATGTCGTGTCCGCTATTAAAAGCATCCAGCATATTTTTATCGCCACTCAGATGTGCCATAATTCGAAGTTCAATTTGTGAATAATCGGCACTCAAAAATAAGCATCCTTCATCGGGTATGAATGCTTTCCGAATTTCTTTGCCTTGCGCGTCCCTGATGGGTATGTTTTGCAGGTTTGGGTTGGTGGAGCTAAGTCTACCGGTGGCTGCCACGGTTTGATTATAGGATGTATGAATTTTTCCACTAACCGGACTAATCAATTGAGGTAATGCGTCAATATAGGTACTCAATAATTTTTTCAAGCCTCTGTAATCAAGAATTTTGCCAATAACCGGATGCTTTGAACGGATTTTTTCCAACACATCCTCGGCGGTAGAATACTGTCCGGTTTTGGTTTTTTTTGCTTTATCATCCAGTTTCAATCGGTCAAAAAGCATTTCACCAACTTGTGCCGGCGACGATACATTAAATTCAAACCCGGCAATGCTGTGAATTTCTTTTTCGAGCAATTCCATCTCTTCTGTCAGAATTATTGAGCTTTGACTTAATGCTTCACTGTCAATACGCACACCGGTTCGCTCCATAATAGCCAAAACTTTGAGAAGCGGCATTTCTATTTCGTAAAAGAGATTTTCGAGTGCATTTTCTTTCAGTTCTTTTTCAAGTATTTCTTTCAGTCGGTAGGTAATGTCAGCATCTTCGGCAGCATAATTACAGAGCAAATCCAAATCTACAAAACGAATATCGATTTGATTTTTTCCTTTTGTACCCACAATATCTTCGTAGTGTATGGTGCGGTATTTTAGGTAAATCTCAGCCAGATAATCCATTCCATGTCGCAATTCGGGTTGCACGAGGTAGTGGGCAATCATGGTATCGAAAAATTTTCCTTTTAGCGAAATGCCATATTGAGCAAGCATCAAAAGGTCGAACTTAATATTTTGACCAATTTTTTGGATATTCTCATTTTCAAAGATTACTTTAAATTCACGCAAAACTTCGGTAGCTTCAATTTTATCGGCTGGTAGTGGCACATAATAGGCTTCGCCGGCTTTAAAACAAAAAGACAAACCCACCATATCCGATTGAAACATATCCAATCCGGTGGTTTCAGTATCGAAACAAATCGATGGTTGCATAAAAAGTTTTGACACCAAATCGGCGCGTTTTACTTTGGTATCGGCTAAAATATAGTTATGGGCTGTGTTTTGTATCGTTCGAAGTCCGCTAAAATCGTCGTTCTCCTCCACGATTTTATTTAGATTTGGAGGCGTGTGTTGAACTTTTGTTTCGGGCTCAGTTGTATCAGGCTCGTCAAAAAGCGACATTTGACCGCTTGCCGATTTTGGTTTTGCAAAACCGATTGAGGCAAGCGGTTGGTCTGGTGGAAGCGAAGTAAAAGGATTGACACCCATTTTAGACGACATGGTTCGAAATTCCAATTCATCAAACAAGGCTTTGAGTTCCGTTTCGTTACGAGCTTCAAGTTCAAGGCTTTTTTCATCAAAATCCACAGGCACATCAATTTTAATGGTTGCCAAAAAGCGCGAAAAAATAATTTGTTCTTTATTTTCTTCAATTTTAGTTTTCAAAGCTCCTTTCAGTTCGTCGGTTCGTTGGAGCAAGGAGTCAATACTTCCAAATTCCCTGAGCAGTTTTACGGCGGTTTTTTCGCCTACGCCAGGGCATCCGGGTATATTATCAGAGGCATCGC
>CAZEEB010000055.1:0-11562 GCA_964511245.1 uncultured Paludibacter sp. | reverse complement strand
ATATTTTTTATCAGCTAAATCAGCGTTCCATTTCTTTGTTTTAAAATATAAAATCCAATTAATCAACTATATATAACTTGTATAATAGCTAATAGACACAATAAGATTGGCTAATTAACAAATAAGAATTAAACACAAAGACCTGAAGACACAAAATATAAAACTTATATGTTTTATTTAAAAGTATTATCTCTGTGTTTTCAAAAAAATACCAGTATTTTTGTTCGCCGTATTTCCGTTATTTAGGATATAGTTTAAAAATTTGCGGCATTGTGTTTACTTGTTTACTCGTCTACTTGTTTACTTGTTTACTCGTTTACTAATTCCTTGTTATCTCGATAAAACTCTATTTGTAAAATTAAAAAAACAATCAAAATTCCATGGCAACCATTACATCTTTTGCAGAACTTACAGCTCATCTTAGTTCGCTCAAAAGCCCGAAACGCCTTGCAGTAGCCAATGCGCTGGATGCACATACGCTGGCTGCAGTGCAGCAAGCAGTAGAGTCAGGCATTATCGAGGCTTATCTAATTGGCAATGGGGCCACCATAGAATCGGAGCTTCGGAAAGCAAATCAGAACTCTTCGCCTTTTGTTCATGTGCGTGATGCGCCCGATGCCAAAAAAGCTGCCACAGAAGCTGTAGGCATGCTTAGAGCCGGTGAAGCCGATATTTTGATGAAAGGATTGCTGAATACTGATGTGTTGCTACGTGCTATTCTGGACAAGGAAAATGGCATTGTGAAACCCGGCACGGTACTAAGTTTCAATGCTGCACTTGAAATTCCGCATTATGGAAAACTGCTTTTTTTCAGTGATCCGGTGGTCATTCCGACGCCAAGCCTGGAGCAGCGTGTGGCAATGATACAGTATGCCATTACTACAGCTAAAAAATTTGGAATTGCCAAACCCAAGGTGGCTTTGATACACGCTACCGAAGTGGCAAATCCTAAAATTCAGTATATGCAGGACTATCTGGACATTGTGCAGATGGCACGCAAAGGCGTTTTTGGGAATAGTATAGTGGATGGACCACTGGATGTTTTTTTGGCACTGGATGCGGAACGTGGAAGTGTAAAAAATGTGGAAAGTCCGGTGTTGGGTAATGCCGATGTGTTGATTTTTCCGAATTTTGAATCAGCCAATGTATTTTACAAAAGCTTGTCGTTATTTGCCGGAGCTCAAATGGCTGGTTTGCTTCAAGGAACGGATTATCCGGTGGTTCTTACTTCGCGCAGCGAAACGGTTGAATCGAAATTTTATAGCATAGCCATGGCTTGTTTGATGATGCAATGAAAGCTATGCTGATAAAAACCATAGTGTTAATTATTAATTTTTAATTATTAATTACTAAGTGCTTTTACAATGGCTTTGGCAGTACGTTCGGCAGCGCCTGTATCGCCCAAGGTTTGCAAAACGCTAAGATATGCTTTTTTCATTTTCTCAATATAGCCCTTGTGATGCAGCAGTTTATCCAATTCAATAGCCACATTCTGAGCCGTAAAATCCAACGCCACCAATTCAACAACAAGCTCTTTTTCGGCAATCAAATTAACCAATGAAATAAACGGAACTTTGATAACGAACTTTCGCAACCAGCTTGTGATTTTTGGAAAAACAACATGATACACTACCACTTGCGGAATACCTATCAATGCAGTTTCGAGTGTGGCAGTACCCGAATTGACAATGGCAGCTTTGGATTGTTGCAATAACTCATAGGTTTGACCAAAAACAACCGCCACATTAGCATCCAACAAAATAGATTTATAGTAAGCCAAATCGATGGAAGGTGCACCCGCAATAACAATCTGATAATCTTCGAAATAGGAGGCAGCCTGAATCATTAAGGGCAAACAAGCTGAAATTTCCTGTTTACGGCTGCCGGCAAGAATGGCTATAATGGGTTTTTCGGAAAGGAAATTTTGAGAGCAAAAATCATTGAATAACTGCTGCTGATTGGGGCGAGTTAAAATGCTATCGACTGATGGATTTCCAACATATTCCACCGGAAATTGATACTTTGCATAAAACTCGGTCTCAAACGGAAAAATAGTGAACATTTTATCCACATAACGCTTGATATCTTTGATTCGATATTCCTTCCATGCCCAAATTTTAGGTGAAATATAATAATGAACCGGAGTTTTGATATTTTCTTTTACAAATTGAGCAATGCGTAGATTAAAGCTCGGATAGTCAATCAAAATAACCACATCGGGTTGAAAGTTAAGAATGGCTTTTTTGCAATCATTTATATTTCGGAGCACAATAGGAGCATTTTTAATCACAGGCCAAAAGCCCATGAAAGCCATATTGCGATAGTGTTTTACCAATTTTCCACCCTGAGCCAGCATAAGGTCGCCACCCAAAAAGCAAAATTCGGCACTTGAATCTATTTTTCGCAGTTCGCGCATCAAATTAGAAGCATGCAAATCGCCCGAAGCCTCACCGGCTATTAGAAAATAACGCATATTAAATCGTTAAAAAGTTTATTTGTTCACTGTAAGTGATATCAGAATATAATTTCGTATTTTAATAAAATTAATTAAGAACCGATTCAGAGCATAAAAAAACTGGAAATTAAATACGGCATCCCTCCTATCATCATACCGGCTGCAATTTTAAAACTATCCGATTTATAAAACACAAATACTAAAATCAGATTTGGCATTATGGAAAGTAAAAGTAATTTTCCCATCAGCATGCCTGGCCAAAGGACCTTAATTGTTTCAATAAATGATATCTGATTGGGATAAAACCGATTAAGATATACCCACATAAACATTAGGGGCAGGAGCAATCCGGGTATCAAACCGTAGATAAATTTATTAAAACGTTCCATTGCTATATTTTAAAATTAAAAAAAATCCAATTTGCAACTATTTTAAATCTAACTATCTAATTTCCATTTATTTAGCGTTTCAATACTTTCGTAAGCAGTTAAATCAATTTTTGTTGGAACAATGGATATAAACTTATTTCGGATGACCCATTCGTCGGTATCCTGCGCATCGGGTTCGTTATTTTCAAAGTAACCCGTTAACCAAAAATACGACCGACCCTGAGGATCAGTGCGCTTCTCAAATTCTTTTACCCACTGTCCATCGCATTGTCGGGCTATTTTTATGCCTTTTATATCGCCCGTTGGTGCATTTACATTTAAACAAATGCCTCTATCCAATTTGTTGGTTAAAGCCTGACGGGCAATTTGTAAGATAAAGGGTTCAAAATGAGAAAAATCGGCATCGAGTGAATGTGAATCAATTGAAAAACCGATGGATAAAATACCGTTTTCGCAGCCTTCGAGTACAGCACCCATAGTGCCGGAGTAAATTACGTTAATGGCTGAATTAGAACCATGATTTATACCCGAAACGATTAAATCGGGTTTGCGTTCTACAATTTCATTCAACGCAAGTTTAACACAATCGGTTGGCGTTCCGGTACAGCAATAGCGTTTCAAGCCTTCCTGTTCCTCCACTTTTTTAAACCGTATGGGATGCGTTACAGTCAGTGCATTTGATTGTGCCGAGCGAGGTCCATCGGGTGCAACTACCACTACATCACCCAGTTCCATCATCAATCGGGTTAAAACTTTTATGCCTTTTGCTTCAAATCCGTCATCATTGGTAATTAATATGTACGGTTTTGAACCTTGGTTTGACTCAGGGTTTATATTTTCGTTTTGCATCATCCTGAAAAATTATATATTTTTTATCGAGTTTATATGTTTGCTAGATAAAAAAAAGTACTGTAAAACACACAAATATGACATATTAATTAATTTAAGCGTTTATCTGTTTGATTTGTGAAAATCAATATTTTCATTTTTATGCGAAATTATACGACATCAAATACTTTGATTAAAAAGTGAAATTCTTGAGCATACAATGTCGGCCAGCGACAAAATAAATGGAGCAGAAAGTTGCCAACCATTGTCATAAAATGACATGAATTAAGTGTATTTTAGTCAAAAAGAGTTTTCTGTTCAAAGTGCTTTAATGTGTTTTTCGTTTTTCCTCCATATTTGTTTTTTACCTCTTTATCGAAATTGTCTTTTGCTCCATTATGATTTTTCAGAAACCAATTTACATGATTATTCAAATACTCTTCTCTTATGGAAGAATCGTTTAAATCATTTGGAACTCTTTCCATTCTAGGATCAATACTGTCAAAACCAATAAATGACTTTGAAAGTCTCTCTTTTGTCATTTTAACATAATCGGGATTTAATTCAAAACCTATGCAATTTCTATTAAGTTGTTGACAAACTCGTAGAGTTGTCCCACTACCAGAAAATGGATCTAATACAGTACTATTATCGTTTGAAGATGCTAAAACCATTCTTTCAATTAGACCTTCTGGTTTCTGTGTCGGATGATTCTGTCTATTATCTTGACAATAATGAACATGTGAAAATTCCCACACATCACCAGGATTTGCACCTCTCATATTGTTTACACTTCGATAAAATTTTTGCGGAATTTTAATTTCATCTAAATTGAATACAAATTTGTCTGTTTTTGTAAACATTAATATATCATCATGTCTTGGTGAAAATCCTTTTTTCTTTCCAATACCTTGTGTATAAAACCAACAAATCCAGTTATTGAAATTCAATTGATTTTCTTTCTCTAATATTTGATATAAGTATGAAATGAAACGAAAGCCCATAAATATATATATCGTCCCAGTTGGTTTTAAAACTCTTTTTGATTCTTTTATCCAGTCCTTACTGAATTGAATATAATCCTCAAAATTCATGCTGTCAGATTTATTACCATAGTCTTTATTCAGATTATATGGTGGGTCTGCAACAATTAAATCTATAGAATCATCTTTTATGGTTTTAAATAATTCTAATGCGTTACCCTGTATTATGTCAATTACTTTATCCATTGATATTTATTTGCAAGTTCAATCCAGTTTTCAAATGTTTTTTTTGCTGATGCCAAATACTTTCTATCTAAAATTTGACAAAACTCCCAAGCTGTTCTACTGACAATTGAAACATAATGAATATCTCTAATTTGAATTTGACCTACGCCAAGTGCTGGATTATAGCTAATATCTGGGTCTGATAAATATTTAATATCATAAGCATTATACTTTACAACTTCCATGATACCATCCATTAATTTTGTTTGGTGATTTCTTATAGAGTAAACTTTATGTTTTAGCGATAAAATGACAAATAAATAGTCAGGGTCTTCTATATATGCGTTTCTAATTCTTGCATAGGAAGTTATGTTTGGTGCCTTCCCAGCATTTTCTAAATCCTCAGCAGTAGCTTTAACATCAACTTCAGCAGTAACAATAGAATTTACTATTTGATTTCTCTTAAACTGTAGTAATATATCTGCTCGGTTAAGCCTATCCAAAGCCTCTGCATTAATTAAATGCCATTCATTTTCTATATCATCTACTATATTTAAAAATGTTTCGCAAGCCCATGCTTCAACAAAAGGGCCAGCAATTTTATGAATATTTTCCATTGGAAGTCCGAGCTTTAAATTAGTATTTATAACTATTTTATTTTCACCTCTATCAATGGCGTTTTTTATAATCTTTTCTATGGATTGAATTGCATAATGTGAAGCCTCTGGATAATCTTCACTTTCTACAGGTATCTTAAAGTTTTGTTCTTGATAAGTCATAATTTTATTTTTTAAAAATGTACATATAATAATTCAAAGTTAGTTATTTTTTAAAGACAAATAATATTATTTTAAACCCGATACTTTAATTAACGCAATTAAATATTTATTCTAAAAAAGTCAGTTACGCATTCTTCGTTCTGATTCTATATACTGTAGCAGTTAAAAATGAGGCACATAGCCCGAAAAAGTAAATAATATCGCCTAAATCAATAACTCCTCTGCTAATGGATTTATAATGCGCATGAATACCCAAATTTTCAATAAATTGCATGCTGAAGCCTGAAGAAATAAAACCGACTAATACATCAAATCCATAATAAAAAAAGAAAGAAAATACTAATGCCAACACAAAGGAAACCAACTGATTAGATGAAACCGACGAAGCAAACAAACCAATAGCCACATAACCGGCAGCTAACAGAACAAGTCCGATAAATGAACCCCAGAAAGCGCCTGAATCAACATTACCGACAGGTTCGGCGAGGTAAATAACCGAAAAATAATAGATTAAAGTGGGCAATAATGAAATAAGAACCAACAACCAGGCAGCAAAAAATTTAGCAAGCACAATGTGAAATTTACTAATCGGTTTTGTGATAATTAATTCCCATGTGCCAAGCTGTTTTTCTTCGGCGAGCAGACGCATAGTAATTGCCGGACAAAGAAATAAAAACAACCAGGGCGCAAGGTAAAAAAGACCGTCAACATTGGCATAACCATTATCCAATACATTGTATTCGCCGGGAATTACCCACAAAAATAAGGCTGAAAGTATCAAAAATATACCTACCACTATGTAGCCGGTGGCATTACTAAAGAAACTTTGTAATTCTTTTTTAAAAATTGAAAACATATTTTTCAATAAATCGTTAATAATGGATGATAATTTTGTTACATTTGCGCTGTCAAAGGTAACCAAAAAAACTGAAACTTAGAATATCATGCTTTGATTTGAGCTGTTTATTCAGCAGGTTTTAAGGGTTCAAAACTAAATAAACAACCATTTGAAAGAATTCATTTCGAGTTCAAAATTTGTTTTTATCTTGATGAAAAATAATTTTATTATATTCATTCTCATACTGTTAGCTATTAGCGTTAAAAGTCAAACCTTTGAACAATACAGCTTAAAGTTACAAGGCATTTCGGGTAAAATTTTGCCTCATGATGTTCATGTTAAGGCTTTAGTCGAAAATCCGGTAAGTGGGCTCGAATTATCAGTGGAATTTCAAAGCATGAACGACAGTAAATGGTATCAATATAATGGATTTCCAATTCTGGGTGTAGGTGGAGTTTGGCTAAATTTAGGCAATCCAAGCAAACTGGGTAGTGCATTTGCCGTTTACCCATATATCTGTTTTCCAATAATCCGAACCAATTTTCTGAAATTAAACATAAAAGGAGGCGTTGGTGCCAGCTTTTTGACCAAAACCTATTACAATACAAACATTGATTCGCTTGGAAATTTACTGCCACTCAACAGCACCAATGCAGCTATCGGTTCAAATTTAAACGTATATTTTTCGGGCGGTGGAAGTTTGGAAATTCCCATTGCAGCCGGATTTAGCCTGACAGCCGATTATACCTGGAATCACATGTCGAATGGAAGCGCTGTAACGCCTAATTCGGGATTAAATTTATTGAATGGTTTTGTTGGAATAAAATATTTTCCAAATTATAAAAAATTCCATTTTCCGGCCAAACAAAAACTTGAAAATATAGCCCGTAATCTGAGCTTTGAAGTCATTGCTTCGGGTGGTTTCAGGCAGTTATATTATCTCGACAAACAAACATTTCCAATTGCGTCGGTAGTACTGGGTGTGTATCGGCCCATGACAAATTTTTATAGAATGGGATTGGCTATCGACGCTTTCTACGACGGAGTTTATGATGGACACACAACCGGATTTACCCGATTTTATTTAAATAATAATGACTTGAAAAATAAAATTCGGATAGGCACATCGTGGCAACACGAATTATTGCTTGGAAAACTTACTGCGGGCTTTGATTTTGGGATTTACCTTTACGATCCGATTAAAAATCTATCGCCTTATGCCGATGCTAAAAATGGCACCCTCAATAAAGGTCTTATTTACCCCTATAGTATTGACAGTGAAGATGGTTGGTTCTATACCCGAGCCACACTGAAATATGCAATTGACAGGCATTATTTCATATCGCTGGGATTAAAAACTCACTTGCAAAAAGCCGAATTCATTGAATGGGGACTTGGCTATCGGTTTTAATAACCATTAAATACTAGGACAACTCTTTCATTAAAGAGTTTGTTTGTCGTTTGTAAACTCCAATTCCGGCCAGTGAAGCTCCGATAACAGTAGAAAGCACACCGGGAATAAAACCAATATAAAAGCTAGTAAATGTGATTTGCGCACGAATGATGCTTGGCATCATCATAGTTGAATTTCGCATCATGGTTCGGGCATCGATACCGTAAACCTGCATTGGCCATGCACAAAGCAGTCCGATAACAATTCCAATCACAGAGCCAATTAATCCTACCAATAAGGCTTCAGCCACCAGCGACAGGTAAATCTCGTGTTTACTTTCGCCAATAGCCATTCGCAATCCAAATTCGCCATATCTGCGCAAACCACCCACCAGACCGGCATTCCAAAGTACGATGGACATGGCAAACACAAAAATAAAGATAATGATAAACTGCGCATTCTCAGAATATGCAATCATAAAATCCATACCACCCATGCCACTCATGGGTGCCATTGTTAGTGAAAATTTATCGTCAGTTTTGTTATTCTCCTGATTAAATTCGAAAGTCAGTTTTTTTGCTCTGGAATTTTTATAGGGCGAATCATTAAAAAAACCGAGCACCTCACCTGCAGCATTTTCCATGTTTAATGCCAGTTGGGCATCGGCTATATCGGCTATGAGCATACCTTTATCCAAAACCTGAGTGCCAAAATGAATAGTGCCACATACTCTGAAGTTATACATAGCCATATCGCCGTACATGCTGTTTGAAATAAGTGTTACCCGATCACCAAGTTTCAGATTCATTTTTTTGAATAAATCGTTGGTTATCAATACTTCACCCGTCTTTTCTGGAAATCGTCCTGAAAAAAGTTTGGATTTTAAATCCATGCGATTGATTTCGTCATTGCTGCCTAGCAAATGAATGCCCATGCCCATTATAGTGCCTTGTGACTTTGTTATTCCACTTGAATCGGGTGCATCAAGCAATCCTCCAAACTGAATCCGTTCCGTCCAGGTCATATCGGGATAAGTAGTTTTCAACTTATTCAGTACTTCGTTTATGCCTATAATTGCATAATCGTTGGGCATTTGCGATTGATTTTCATTGTATGCCCGGGTCATTACTTTAACATGTCCCGACGAGAATTTTGCCGTAGTTTCAATGCTATCACTAAAAATTCCACTCATATATGCCTGCAGAAATACCGTAATTATAACACCCAGTGCTACTACAATAATTGCTAGCAAACTTCGGCTTTTGTCGCGCAATAATCCGTTTAATAAAAATTTTATCATAATATCAACTGTTTTATTTTATTTTACTTTTCCTCTGATTGCATCGGTTGGGTTCATTTTAGCAATTTTCCGTGCCGGCAAATAACTGACAATTGCAGTAACTATCAAAATAAAAATCATGGTATTTAGAACCAGTTCTGCAGTAATAGAGGCATACATGGTGTCAGCCATTGGAACTCCAATTTCGCTGGCATCCATATTGAACGAATAACCATAGACTTGCATAAAATACATTATGGGTGCGCCCCAGATTGCAGCAAAAGCAAAAGCTAAAAGCGCATTCATAGTACCTTCGAGGGTGAAATGCCATACAACCTGACGTTTTGTCATTCCCAAAGCCACTAATGTTCCGATTTCGCGTTGACGACGAAATATTGACAATGTTTGAGTATCAAAAATGGCTAGCATTGCCAACAATAGAAAAATAACATACATAAAACTTGTGCCAATCGACTTGGTTTTAACAAGTAGCATGGTGGATTCAGTAAGTTTCTCAACACTTTTAAACTGCCATCCCTGAGCAGTTTTAGCTTTTATTTCTGGTGATTTTATCAATAAATTAGCACAATTGTCATTCAATGTCATTTTCTGAAGTCGATCAAGTGGAATCCATAAAATACCATTGTCCACAGTGGGAATAGATGTTTTAAATATCCCTACAACCTGAATATCAGCAGCTTCAAAAGTTCCGTTTTTGTCACGCCATCGAAGTGTAACCAGATCGTTGAGATGAAGTTTGGTCTGCTTTGCCATAAATGCGCCCAGAATGACAGGTATAGCACCCTCGCTTCCATTCGCAACATTTTTAGAATTGAGTAATACGGTGGGTAAATTTATCAATTTCTGATTGGGACGAATTCCCTTCAGTAACACGCCTTGCATTCTGCCCTGGGGATAAATACTAGCCTGTGTTATCAAAATTGGCTCAATTTCGTGATTATCAATTTCCTTTTTGAAAATCATCGGAATTTGTATTGTACTTGAATCGAAGGTAAAAGGGTCAAAGGGATCGTATTTCGATTGCCAATATTGCCCACCGGCAATTTCCCATTTTATAGTATCATCCACTGCCTGATTGCTCCAACCTTTCAGAATTCCCTGTAATAAAATTATCAGCACAAATGAAATAGAAAGCACAAATACATTGAGCCAGGTTTTCAGTCCGTTGCCTATTAAACTTCTGAAAGCTGTTTTGAAAAGGAATGTGCCACCAAGCCTGCCCCCTAGCCCCCTAAAGGGGGAATTTAAGTTAGCATTGTGTGGCGATTTCTTTTGTTTATTCATAATATTTAAATATCTTGTTGTAATAATCTATACCGATATTTCTTATTCCCCCTTTAGGGGGCTAGGGGGCTTCATTGGGGGTCATATCATCTACCACTTTACCATCCTGCAAGCGGATTATTCTTTTCAGATAGCCTATAACCTTTTCGTCATGGGTAGCAAAAATAAAACTGGTATTTAGCTCCTGATTTAGTTTTAACATCGTTTGCAATATGTTGTGGGAGTTTGAAGAATCGAGGTTTGCGGTAGGTTCATCGGCAAGAACCAATACAGGACGTTTTACCATAGCACGTGCAATGGCAACCCGCTGACATTCGCCACCCGAAAGTTGTGCAGGTCTGGATTTCAATTTGTCGGTCAAACCAACCCAGGTTAATGTTTCCATAACCCGTTTTTTACGTTCTTCAACACTCATATTGAGCAATAACAAAGGAAATTCTACATTTTCAAAAACAGTGTAAACTGGTAATAAATTATAATGTTGAAAAATAAACCCGAGTTTTTCTTTTCTGAGTTGGGCAGCTTCTTTTGCAGTAAGTTTTCCTACCGACTTGCTCAAAACCACAACTTCACCTTCGGTGGGAATATCAAGCGATCCGATAATATTCAATAAGGTTGTTTTGCCTGAACCACTTGGTCCTACCAATCCGGTGAACTCTCCTTCTGAAAACTTCAAATTTATACCATCGAGTGCTGTAAATGAGCCCGTTCCAACTGGAAATCGTTTACCTAAATTCTTTACTTCTACAATTGTTTCCATGTAATTAATTGTTATTTACTTCGCGTTATACAATTCGTATAATTTATTATTTATCAGAAATTATAATTCAGCATTAATTGAATTCCTTTACCGGAAAAAATATTCCGGCTTTGTGTCTGAGCAGTCAGCAATTGAACATTGTCAGGATTCCAATAGCCGATAGCATAAATAGTGAAATTATCGTATGTTCTACTCCAGCTCAGGTAATTCATCCATTTATTTTGATCGGGTAGATAAAACAGCATTCCCGACAAATTATCAAGCATAGATAAGGGATAAGTCAACATTGCTCCAAGCACGTTTACAGCATTTCCATTCACTAAAAATG
>CAZEEB010000054.1:0-11678 GCA_964511245.1 uncultured Paludibacter sp. | reverse complement strand
GATAGCTTCAGGTGACTGGAGTTCAGACGTGTGCTCTTCCGATCTCCCAGCCTGTAGTGCGTACATTCACAACAAGTACACCTGCTTCCACCAATCGTCGGGCAATCAGACAGGATTGTCCTAAGCGGTTCATTCCATACTTTTCACGTATTTCGTTGGTTTCATTTTTCAGATTAAAAACTTCGTTCAGCTTTCCACTAATTAATTCCACATTTTTTGTTCTGAGCGATTGAATTGAAGCCTCATCTACTTCATGCATTCTGTCTTTGTTCATTGATTCGAAACCGGCTAAGAAATTCATTCTTTCTTTAAATTTATCAACTGGTACATAAGTATTAACTAAGCCATCAACTTCAAAAACATCTTTTTCGGGCGCACCTTTTGTATCAAACGATTTATAGGAATTTCCCAAAAAACCACCTTCGTTGAAACGTGTGTTAGCACCAACAACGGAGATATAAGGTGGAAGTATTCCTTTGTACCGGTTTTGCAATTTATAGGAAATAACAGCTCCAAACGAAGGATATACCACCGAACCTGCACTTAAATCGCCGGTAATCATAGCATAATGTCCTGTTTCATGTCCGTTTACTCCATGAGTCATGCTCCGAATCAAACTGAATTTATCGGCAACTTTGCTTAGCAGACTGAATTTTTCGCCTAATACTATCTCGGGAACATTGGTTTGCATTACAGTTTTATAATTTCCGTAAATATCCCGTGTTGATTCTGGTTTTGGGTCGAATGTATCGGTTTGTGATGGACCACCATCCAGATAAATCAGAATAATCGACTTTGCCTGTTGTGCAGCCAATGAACTTATTAGCAGCCAAAATAGTGTGAACGTGAAAATTTTTATTTTGAACATAATGGTTCAGGTTTAGTGATTATATAAAAATTCAGTACTATTGATTTCCAACCAAGCTATATCGTAACATAACTGTTTGTTTGACAACTTATTAACGCTAGCATAAGATTTAAAAAATTGAAGTTCAGCCGAAGTGGGGAATCGTGTTAAAATTGTCAGTGTAACTGCGTTGCATATTTCTGTTAATGAAGCCTGGTTTTTACATAAATCATTCAATACCGGACTTTTTCTGATTTTTGATTCCAATTCTGATGAATTCATCAGAAATAGTAATTGTCTGGAATTCAAATCTTTAACATGTTGCCTTTCCAACGAAACATCCCTCGAAGCTCTACCAAAAAGTTCAAGAGTAGAGCTCGAAACTGTTGCATCACCCAATTCGAGTGAGTGAGTACCAATAGGAAAATAAGAAAAAGGTTCGGGAACACGGCTGCTATATTGGTCTGAAATTCCTGTAATATCGGCAATGGCATCCACTATTACTTCTGCATTCATTCTCTCTGCTTTGAAAGTTCCAATACCCGAATTTGCACATTGAAAAGCATACGACATTAGAATTTCACGCACCAACGATTTCATGTTAAAGCCAGAAGCAATGAATTTTTTACTAAGATATTCAAGTAATTCGGGTTTTGAGGGCGGATTTTGAGCATTCCAATCATCGGGTTCATTTACAAGCCCTTTTCCTAAAATCCAGTACCAGAGTCGGTTTGCCATTACTGATGCAAAACGTATATTCGACGAATCGGTCAACCAGTTTACATAAACCTTTCGCCAATCTTCATTTTCAGTCAATGTGAGCAAGTTGGTATCAATTTTTACAGCATTTACAGGTGGTTTGATATGATAATCCACGTAAACTATTTCCTCTTTCCATTCTTTAGTACTTTTATATCTGATTTGAGAGAAAAAAATCTTTCCTCCATCCGTTAGCTTGCGGTTACCCAAAAACAGAAGTTGAATATTGGAGTAAATATTTTCGGGAGTTTTGCGTGGAAATGCACGGTAAAAATTTACTGCCGGCACTCTGAAATTACTTCCTTTTGAAAGAAGCAATTCACTAATTACCTGATTGTAAGCAGTATTTGTGGCTAACTTTTCGTGAATCCACCTATTATAGGCCTGAACTCCATTGGGCCATAAGTTACTTGGGAATTCTGATTTTATTCGAAGCATATCGCCCCAAAGATTAGCAAAATAGCTTAAATATTCGTCCGATTCAAGTAATTTATCGATTAGTTTCTCACGTTTGTTTTCCTCTGTTGAATTCAGAAATTCTACCGCCATTTCTTTCGAAGGTAATCGTCCGGTTGTACTCAGGTAGACTCGCCGAAGAAATATTTCATTGCTACAAAGTACCGGTTTTTCGTTTTTTGAAAGAAAAAACGAGTCAATATTTTGTGCTTTAATTGCTGTGGTTGACATCAAAAAAATGATGACAATCAAATTAATTCTCATTTTGCTTTAAATTTAGTTTTTAGTAATTGCAATTCCTTCAATCTCAACCAATAGTTCTTCGCGACAAACTCCTGCGCAAAGGTAAATAACATTTACAGCGGGTAATTCTGTTTCAAGTATATTTCGAACAGCCTCAATGTCGGAACTGACTTTTACATACACCCGCAAATGTACAATTTTTAAATCATATACTTTATCAATACCGTTTGCACTCAGATTTTCTTGAGATATCAAATGTCTGATAATCTGAATAGTATGCCATGCCTGTTCACTTGCTGTCAGCTTATTTATGCTCTTTTCGCCCAAAATAGCTGCCGTTCCTGAAATAAAACAATAGGATGAATTAGCGCTTACAATAAGTTTGGCGCGCTCAAATTTTGGAGTTTCTTTTTTTACTGATTTTCCTAATACTGTTTGTGAATAGCGGTGGGCTGCTAGTTGCAAACTATTATTAAGTGGAAAAACCACGCTATTACTATGAAATTTCAAAGCTATAAAACTAACCGATACGGCATGGATATCCATTGAAATTCCTGTTGCCGCCGGAAAACCGTTTGTCCAGTTAGCTGATTTATAGAACATTGAACGCGCATTATTAAACTCTTGATAATTCTGGCTATTTTCTTCAACTTCCGTTATATGACCAATATAATTCCATTGACGTACAATGTTTTCTATTGGCATGGAAACTGTATCAAGAATTAATTGAATTTTATTAAATACATCCAGGCTCTGCTTCGCAATTGAATCTTGAAAGTTGGGAGAAATTAAGCCTTCAACCAATAAAGCACAGAATTTATCAGTATTAATGATTAGATAACGCCCTGCCGGAATGCTGTGGTAACTAATAGCCGAAAGGCTAATTTTATCAGCTAGATAGCCCACTTCAGCAATCAATGTATTTTCATTTTCGGACGATTGAGCGATATAACTTAATAATGGCAGTCTACCGAAAATTTGCTGAGTAGTTTGTTTAATTATCTCATAATTGAACCAATATTTTTCAGTTGTTATACAACCAAATATATTAATTGTCAGCACTTTATCTTTTTTGGAAATAGATTTTAGAAGTTGATACACATTTTCAGAAAAACCTGCATACGAAACCGAAAAAGAGCAATAGTTAATAAGCTGCATATAAAGTAAGTGTGGATAATCGAATTCGGTTTAAATAACAAAATTACAAAATTAAAACTGTTTTGTAAAGTTATTAGACTATTTAGTATTAAGAATGTTTAATCATATCTAAAATATAATTAGTTAAAATCATTATATCAATATCACATTATTTAAAACGAAGAAGCGGTATAAATTTTTATATTTATACCGCTTCATTTAAGAAACCAAAAATGGCACTATAAGTTATATTTTTACTATCGATTTTGTTTGTTTTATTCCTTCTTTATTCCAAACCGTAATATAATATACTCCTGATGGATAGGTTGATAAGTCAATTTCTCCGGTTGAATGGTTTATTGATTTTCCAATTATTAATTGTGTACCAAGTGCCGAGGTTAGTGTTACATTTGTAGCATTTTCGGGAAGATTAAATCGAACTTTATTACGAGTTGGATTTGGGTATAAGTTCCATGTATCCAGCACTGCATTTTCAACATTTGTAACACAGGTTGGGTCTATGGTTGCTGTATATTTATTCGTACCGCTGTAAATCCAACAAACATTAGATGAAGTTGATAAATCTACGGTTTGCTCGGTGGCAGTTGTACCATTTCCATTATTAAATATAATGTATACCGTTGGCTGTGTCATATTGGTAAATGTGTATGTAAAATACCCCTGAGCATCTTTTGCTACAAGGTCGCCCGGCCATGTTTTTTTAGTATTCAATGAAGTAGTAGCTCCATTTACTAATTCCCAAATCCAAACACATCCAGTTGTCCATGAGGCTGGTGCTTTAAATCGGACAGTTATGGATGAGGCTTTTGAAAGTATGTTAAAGGTACTGGACACAATGGCAGAAGAAGCTCCCGCTGCGGTAGCAATTGCTTTTATGGTTATTGTTCCGCTAGTAGTCAATACAATAGTACCGGTATAAGTTGGGGAGTTTGCAGTTGGGTCGCTGCCATCTAAAGTATAATGAATCGTAGAACCGCTGGATGCACTAATTGTTACAATTTGACCAGGGAAATAGGTTCCTCCCGAAGGCGAAATGCTTGGAGCAGTAAGTATGGTGCTTTTTGACCATACAGCATAATCCGTCCCAAATGTATTCATAATCCATCCGGTGCCGGCAGGTGTCCAGGTTCCAGCACCAATTTTAACGGCTACAGCCGGTGAGGCATCCCCAAAACGTTTGTAGATATAAGCGGCATAAAATGCCGAATTTTGATCAACAGTTACCGAACTCCAGGAATCAATACCGGCTTTCTTGCGTACAGCCATCAATTCATCTATTTTTATTTTGTTGTTTGCATACGTACGGGTTACTCCACTTTTGCTGTAAGTACCACCGTAATAATGTGGTAAAAATACACATGGAATGCCTTTGTGAGTAAGAATATAGGCATAACCTTTCATAATATTATCACCCAAAATTGCATTGGTGGCATCGGTAAAAGTATCGTGATTATCAACCAATGTAACTGCATTTGAATTGTAATCAACCGATCCGGCCAATCCGCTACTTGATGTTAATAATGACCAATTACTGTTACGTAAAGCAGGTGATAAACAATTATAATAAAGTGTAAAATCAAATGTACCGGATTGAATGCTGCGATTATTGCTACTTCCATTTATCCAATTTTGCAACAGTCCCTGGTTGCCATCCAGATATTCACCTACCGAATAATAATACGCTGTACTACTAAGATAATCATAAACATGCGAAGCATTAAATCCTTTGGTCATATCCCATCGCCAACCTTCAAAACCTTGTTCTTTTAATTTCAACAAATAGGCTTTTACACCAGCTTGAACCGTAGCATTTGTGTGATCTAAATCGCGACCGCCACTGAAATCCTGACCTTCATCAGCTGCACCTGTTCCTTTGGGTCCACGTGTAGTATCCCAACCGGTGTTTACTTCATCGGTAGAGCAAATGGTGCCATTATCTGTTGTGGTAGTTGTTCCCCAATCCGGATTTGTAAAGGTTGACCAATTTGATGTTCCTCCACGATGATTAACAACAACATCGGCTAAGGGATGCATACCCGCAGCTTTAATGGCTGCTGTGGCTGCAGTTAAATCAGTTGAAGATCCCCAATCGGATGTAAAATTATACAATTCTGTAGGAATATAGCCAACACCACCCGTTGATTTGCTTGCTGGAGGCATCCAAATCATATCGAAGCCGGCTGCTTTGAGTTCACTTACTTTTCCCTGAAGAAATTTATAGTAATTTCCTTCGGCCGAGTGTTTGCTTTGTTCGTCCCAACCAAATGCTTGAAACATAATGTCATCAAGATAAGCCGGTGTTTGAGCGAGAGATTTTTGTGAAAAAAGTGCAGTTAATAAGACTACAACGAGAATGGTAATTTTTTTCATTGGTTTTGACTTTTAAATTTAAAGCTACAATAACCACAAAATTAATTACATGAGTTGCCAAATCTTACAAAAAAAATAAAAAGTGTAACTTTTATTAATGCAAACGTTTGAAGTACATATTTTATGCATAAATTTTGCATAAATCAAAGCCTATTCAATTTATTAATTCCGATAAGTTGTTGTTTGTACTGTTAAAGAGATTTAAGTCCACATAGCCTTTTATGCCGGGTACTTTGTGTTTGTCGGAGGTTTGCCAAAAAGTCCAGTTTCCATCAGGTTTTGCTTTATAATCTACAATCCAGAGTTTGCATTTTTCTGGCAAACATTCTTTCAGATAAATGCTGAAGTATTTATTATTGCAATAAATTATTGGAAAACAGGCTAGTTTCACAGAAATAGTTTGAATAAAATCCATTAATTCATTCCGAACCTGATCGGCAGGTGGCATTCTACGGCTAAATTCCAAATCCAGAACGGGAGGTAAATCTCCTTTGTTAAATCTAACAGTCGACAAAAAGTTTTTAGCTTGATCTTTTCCGCTGCTTTTGTACGTAAAAAAGTGATATGAACCAACCGGGATATTATTATTCTTGGCTTGAACATAATTTTCAGAGTATTTTGTATCTTGATTTGTAGCACCTTCTGTAGCTTTCAGAAACACAAAATGTGGCTGATTTTCGCTTAATTTATTCCAGTCGATGGTGCTTTGATGGTGCGATACATCCAGCCCCCAAACTTGGCCCTCGGTACTAACCTGAATTGGAACAAAGGTGCTGTGGGAAGTTGATTTGTGCCTCCTATTGTGTGCGTGACTGTGTTTTTTACTATGATTGCTGTGATGCTTTTTCTTTGCTTGAACACTAAACTGAATTATTAAAAGCATGAGAATTGTGGTTAAGACTCTGATTTTCATATTTCTTGCTGTTTTTGCATTACATTATTGACTTTTCAAATGGTATTAATTCAATTAATTGAAACAAAGATAAGAAATTTATTTCAAATTCAGCTCATTCTCTTAAAATTTGACTGAACTATTGGTTTTTGAATAAAAAAAGCCCCATCGTTTATTACAATGGGGCAAATATCATATTGAGTATTATTTACTTTAAAACTTCCAGTGCTTTCGCAATGGCTTGCTGAATGCCTGCCGGATTTTTACCACCTGCCGAAGCAAAGAAAGGTTGACCGCCACCACCACCCTGAATTTCTTTGGCTGCTTCGCGGGCGATATTCACTGCATTAAGTCCACCGGCAACCAAATCGTCGCTGAGCAAAACGGTTATCGATGGTTTATCGTCGGCAACGCAACCGGCTACAAAGAATAATTTTTCGGGATGAATATTGCGAATTTGGAAAGCAAGTGTTTTAACTTGTTCAGCCGGCAGATTACCTTCAAAACGAATGACTTTAATTCCATTAATTACTTTTGCTTCTGCATTCAACTTATCGCGTAAAGCTAAAATCTGTACATTTTGAAATACCTCCATTTTCTTCTTTAAATCCGAATTTTCATCAGTAATTTTTTTCAGCGCATTCAAAATATCCGGCGTATTATTAAGTAACTCCTTGGCTTCAGTAATCGTATCTTGCTGTTTGTCAAGCATTTCTTCTACAGCATTACCCGTTATGGCTTCAATTCGTCGTATGCCGGCAGCAATCGAATTTTCAGTAACAATGCGCACCATGCCAATATGTCCGGTAGCATTTACATGCGTACCTCCGCAAAGTTCAACAGAGTTTCCAAACTGAATTACACGAACTGTTTCGCCATATTTTTCGGCAAACAAAGCCATAGCACCCATAGCCTGAGCTTCGGCAATGGGCGTATCGCGTTTTTCAACTAATGGATAATTTTCGCGTATTTTGCGATTGGTAATGGCTTCCACAGCCCTAATTTCTTCTTTTGTGAGCTTTTGAAAATGCGAAAAGTCAAATCGTAAAGCTTCGGGACTTACGTACGAACCTTTTTGTTCAACGTGCGTTCCCAATACCTGACGCAACGCTTCGTGAAGCAGATGAGTGGCAGAGTGATTACATTCAGTGGCTTGGCGGTTTTCTATATTTATTTTGGCTTTAAATGTTTCGCTAAGGTCGGAAGGTATTTTTTTAGCAATATGTACAGCCAGGTTGTTTTCTTTTTTAGTATCGATAATTTCAATAATTTCAACATCTGATATCAGGCTTCCACTGTCGCCCACTTGTCCACCCATTTCGGCATAAAATGGCGTTTTGGATAGTACCAGTTGATAGAATTCCTGATTTTTTTGTTTCACTTTGCGGTAGCGCAAAATCTCAGTATCAACTTCCATAAAGTCATAGCCCACAAATTCACTGTCGCCTTCGCGTACTGTAACCCAGTCGCCCGTTTCGGTTGCTGCTGCATTGCGTGCACGGTCTTTCTGTATTTGCATTTCGGAGTTAAACTCATCGATATTTACCGTTAAGTTGTTCTCACGAAGAATGAGCTCAGTCAAATCCAGTGGAAACCCAAAGGTATCGTAAAGTGTAAATGCCACTTTTCCACTAATTTCAGAATTTTGAGAATCTTTGTTCTCAGCAATTACCTTATCAAGCAAACGGATACCGGTTTCGAGTGTACGTAGAAACGATTCTTCTTCCTCTTTTATCACTTTCTCGATTAAGGATTTTTGTGAAATTAATTCAGGATAAGCTTTCCCCATTACCTGGCAGAGGACATCAATCAATTTGTACATAAAAGCCGTGCGTTGCCCAAGGAAAGTATAACCGTAACGGACTGCACGCCGCAATATGCGTCGTATCACATATCCGGCTTTGGCATTGGACGGCAACTGACCGTCGGTAATTGAAAAGGCGATAGTGCGAATGTGGTCGGCAATTACACGCATGGCAATATCGGTTTTTTCATTTTTGCCATATTCAGCCGAACAAACTCTCGCAATTTGGGCAATGATAGGTGTAAACACATCGGTGTCGTAATTGGATTGTACACCTTGAATTGCCATACAAAGGCGTTCGAAACCCATTCCGGTGTCAATTACTTTGGCCGGAAGTCCCTCGAGTGTGGCATCGGCCTTCCGATTGTATTGCATAAATACATTGTTCCAAATCTCAATCACTTGTGGGTGACTGCCGTTTACCAAAGTCAAACCGTCAATTTTGGCACGTTCTTCGTTGTTTCGGATGTCAATGTGTATCTCAGAGCATGGTCCACATGGACCTGTATCGCCCATTTCCCAAAAATTATCTTTTTTATTTCCGTTGATAATACGGGTTTTGGGCAGAAATTGTTCCCAAATGGCTGCTGCCTCGTCGTCGCGTTCCAACCCTTCGGGGGCATATCCCTCAAAAACGGTAACATATAAGCGGTCCTTGTCGAGTTTCAAAACTTCGGTAAGGTATTCCCAAGCCCATTCGATGGCTTCTTTTTTAAAATAATCGCCAAACGACCAGTTGCCAAGCATTTCGAACATGGTATGGTGGTATGTATCGTGTCCGACCTCTTCCAAATCGTTGTGTTTTCCACTTACACGAAGGCATTTTTGTGAATCAGCAATGCGGGAATATTTAATCGGGTCATTGCCCAAAATTATGTTTTTAAACTGATTCATACCGGCATTGGTAAACATCAAAGTAGGATCATCTTTGATTACCATTGGTGCTGACTGAACGATTTTGTGGTCTTTTGATGCAAAAAAATCAAGAAAAGATTGACGAATTTCCTGTGAAGTCATTTTTTTATAACTATTATTATTTACTTCGGGTTAATTGCTTTACGTTATTTTAAGTTATTAAAGATTAAACGCCCTATAGGCAAATAACCATTAATAACAGCGCAGATGAGAACGCCCTAAGGGCAAATAAGCTTTTTAGGGTTAATAATCTCAAATAAAGACTGCAAAAGTAGCTCAAATTTATTACTTTTGCAGCAATTGTTTCTAAAAAAATTGCAATAATCTGTTGATATTCTTTCCCAAACAGTTGATTTTTATTTATTTTACAGATATTTTTATTCAAATGTATTTTCAAAACAACATTGGGTAAAAATAAGATTTTAATATGGCAAAAAAGAAATTCCAGTTTAATTCCGAGACATTGAGCTATGAGCAAATTGAACATACAATTACTCACTGGCTGAAGCAACTTGCTATTCATGCACTTTCTGGAATGTCATTGGGCATAATTTTTTTCTTTCTATTCGTGTCTACCATTCAATCGCCTGAAGAAAAACAATTGGTTCAGGAAAAATCGCACATGGAAGCTCAATACAAAGTACTTGAAAAACAAATGCAGGAAATTCAATATTTAATGACTGATTTGCAGCAACGCGACGATAATTTATATCGGGTTGTTTTTCAGGCCGATCCTATTCCATTTTCGGTGCGTAGAGGAAGTTCGGCAAATACCGAATACTATGATCAGTTACTTGCTATGACCAATTCTGAAATTGTGGTTTCTACTTCAAAAAAATTGGGTGAACTAAAAAAAGAACTTTATATTCAGTCCAAATCCTACGACGAACTGGTTTTGCTGGCAAAAAATAAGGAAACCATGCTTGAAAACTTACCCGCAATTCAACCCGTATTGAATAAAAATCTGAAATATATGGCTTCGGGCTATGGATGGCGAATGGATCCAATATATCATACCCGACGATTTCATGCCGGTATGGATTTTACGGCACCAACAGGCACTAATATTTTTGCTACCGGAAATGGCGTAGTGGTCAGTGCCGGTTGGGAGCAGGGCTATGGAAACTGCGTTCAGATAAATCACGGATATGGCTACGTTACTTTATATGGCCACATGAATGCCATTAAAGCCCGTGTAGGTCAAAAGGTAAAGCGTGGTGATATAATTGGATTGATAGGAAGTACCGGAAAATCTACAGGTCCTCACTTGCATTATGAAGTCCATTGCAAGGGAACAATTATGAACCCTCAAAATTATTATTATCTTGACTTGTCGCCAGCCGAATATGATAAAATGGTTCAGTTAAGTAATAATGCAGGTCAAGTATTTGATTAATTTAGTGAATTTCAACTTCATACAGAAGATAAACTACAATATTTTGGTTAGTTAAAAATATCTTGAGATATTCGAATAGTATTATTGTTTTTTAAAAGGCAATAATTGCACACAAATTCAATTTATACAAGGAAAAAATCATTCGTTTAATACATTAATAATTTTAATTGCAAACAATACTGAACTATATATTTTAATTATCAATCTGATTATCTGCATATTTCTTATTTCATTGGAAACTTACGTTCTACCTCAGTCTTACCAAAATCAGAAGATTCATAATTGAATGCGGTCGGGCTTGGCCTGAAACAATATTAAGGGCAGCTCCCACAAGGCAATCACAGGCAGGTAAAAAATCCGTGCCAGCGAGAACAGAGCTAAGCTCGCTTAAGTTCTGCCAAACGCAGCTGGGATTAACGAAGTAAATCCTTAACCAGTGTTCCTCTGAGTTTGCATATTTTTTTGCCTTACTTAGCACAATCCATGCTTCATTGTTTTTTTTCTGCCACACTTTTGCAAAAGGCAAAAAAAAACGTTTGCACGGAGATTTATCCCCGTTTAAGCGGGACTTTCACTACCGTGTTCCACTTGCGACAGAAAAACTGAAAGCCATTAAACCAAACCGCTTTCAGCGGCTGGTATTTTGGCTATTCTCAAAAAAGTACGATAAAAGAAACTATAACTAAATTCTTGAATTTATTTCTTAATAACTTTCTCTACCGACTTTGCCGTGTCAAGAACAGTTTTTTCAAAGGAAATAGGTTTCCAGTTAAATGTCTTCATTGTAGAACTTACATCAGCTTCAATGGTGTTTCCTATAAATGGTAGCATTCCCTTC
>CAZEEB010000053.1:5536-11745 GCA_964511245.1 uncultured Paludibacter sp. | reverse complement strand
TGACGTTTACTTTCGTAGTAATGATAAGTCTGAATTGGTTTCCTGCCGGGTGGTAGCTCATCAATAACCGACACGCGAAGATCACCATACAATGTCATAGCCAGGGTTCGAGGTATTGGTGTGGCAGTCATTACCAGAATATGCGGCGGATTGATATTCTTTTTCCATAGTTTTGAGCGTTGTTCCACGCCAAATCGATGTTGCTCGTCAATAATTACCATGCCAAGGTTTTTAAATTGCACTGTATCTTCCAGCAACGCATGCGTACCAATCAGAATGTTTAAGTCGCCATTTCGTAATTTTAAATGTAATTCTTCCCGTATTTTGGGACGCGTTGAACCTGTAAGAAGTGCCACCGAAACACCCAGATTACCCAGCAGTTCAGTTAAACTTGCAAAATGCTGAGTAGCTAAAATCTCGGTGGGTGCCATTATACAGGCTTGAAAGCCATTATCAACGGCTATCAGCATTGTCATTAAGGCAACCAGCGTTTTACCGCTACCTACATCACCCTGTAACAATCGGTTCATCTGCCTGCCCGAACCCACATCAATTCTAATTTCGCGAAGCACTCTTTTTTGAGCCTCAGTGAGTTCGAAAGGCAAAAAATCGCTATAAAAACGATTGAAGTATTCACCTATCTGCCCAAAAACAAAACCACGAAAATGAATATCACGCCACTTAGTTTGTTGTAAAATATTAAGCTGAATGTAAAACAGTTCTTCAAATTTCAGCCTTTGTCGGGCTTTTTTAAGCAAATCGGCATTTTTTGGAAAATGAATATTAACGAGCGAATCAGTAAGATTCATTAATCCAAATTTTTGCAATACATAAGCAGGCAGCGAATCAGGTATTCCGCTTCGAATGGCTTCGGTAATTGGTTTTATTATATTTTGAATTGCTTTGGAGTTCAGAAAACTACTTTTCATTTTCTCAGTAGTATTGTAAAAGGGTTGCAATCCCATTTGCTCCAACGGTGGCATTTTCGAAACCAAATCAACATCGGGGTGTACAATATTGAATTTAGTATTGAAAGCTGATGGTTTTCCAAAAACTACATATTCAATGCCTGTTTTATATTTATCCAACACCCAGCTAATTCCTTTAAACCACACTAAATCAATGGTTTCGTGCCCATCAGTAAATGTGCCCACAAGCCTGAGTGTATGACCATCGCCAAGCTTTTCAAAACGAATAATTTGACCCTTTAACTGAATAAAAGGCATTTCGGCATTTATTTCGTGAATGTAATAGAACCGGCTTCTGTCTACGTATTTGTATGGATAATAACGCAGCAAATCTTCCGGCGAATGAATGTCGAGTTCTTTTGCCAGCAATTCTGCCTTTTTAGGTCCAATGCCTTGTAAGTATTTTAAATCTTTATATAAAATATCCATTTGGAATAATTTTACATCAAATTTGCTTTAAAGTCCAACATTTTTCATTTCTCCAGATTTTTATCAAACCTATTGTAGGTTTAATCCATACTTTTTTAACTACTCCGGTGTTTTGTGTTGTATCAACAAGTTCCAATATCTTTTCAGAGTTATATGTTGTTAATAATGAATCTATTGAGTTTTCAATTGATTTGTAGTTTATAGAGTAAAATTTAGAAATCAAATTTTGGTCAGGTTTTGTTGGATTGCTTAAAAATGAACGATAAGCGTAACTTATAGTTTGTGAAGTTGTATCATAATTGTCTTTGAATGAATTTATATAAACTTGTAAAATTTCATTTGATTTTGCCACACGATAGGATAAAAAATAAAATTGTTCGCAATGACACGGTTTTATATCGCCAAACCCACATTTCTCAATATAAGGCTTTATATAATTTTGTCCGATTTTAAAAAGGCTGAGTGTTTCATTGTTTTCTGATTCAAATTGAATTGAATCGCTCATTTGAGGCGATAAGGACAAACTAATAAGTGGAGATTTTAAATCAAAACCCAAACAGTTATAATTAGTAATACAAGCGGGATTAATTTCAATCAGTACAGTTAAAAATAAAATTTTCAATAGTTTTTCCATTCTAAATATAAATTGTTAAAATTAAAAAATATAACTGATAATCAAAATCTTAATGCTTTAAATTTGGTTTTATAGCCATAATTCAGTTTTAAAATCAGTTCTTTTAAAACTGAGAAAAAATTTACTGAATAGCACGGAATAATAATTTATCCTGCAATGTATTTCCCACCCGGAATTTTGCGTAGCACATACACGATACCCATTGAAAGTAGCAGTACTAAAACCAGCAGTGCCGGCAATGAAATAAGAGGATATGCTATTTTCCAGTAAATTTTGTGATCGAATAGTTGGTTCACTACCAGTATGTGAACTAAATAAATTCCGAAACTATAATTGCTTATTAGATTTGTAATTCTAGTTAAAATAACGCTTTTAAGTATAATATCTTTAAGTATAATAAATAAAGAAACAGCCTGTATAATTGTATTTGCTGTTAATGTTCCGTAGCAACTGGTGTCGAGTTTATGTGCCTTAATACTTAAATAATAAGTAGTTATAGCAGCCACAAAAACTGTTGTCATAAACGTAAAACCTGAAATTATTCTTACTTTAAAACTTGGTACAGGAATTTTCATTAAAGCAAATCCCAATAATAAAAAACCAAGGTATAATCCATAATTAATGTATTTTTGAAGGATAAGATTTCCTGAAGGCAATTGAAAAAAATGAAAGGATAGAGCGGTATTAACTAATAACCAACTTGTCAAAATAACCCACAACCACGAAATGCTAAGCTTTTGTACAAATTTAGCTATGAATGGCACAATTAAATAAATCTGAATTATCATATAAACATACCACAAATGCCTTGAAATATTCTCGTTTACAAATAAATGTATTGCCCAAGGGATAATTGACTGAAAATCGGAAGGTTGAGTTTTATGTGGTAGTTTCAGCCAAATAAACACACAATATATTGCCGACCAGAATAAAAAAGGAAGAATTACCCGAAACAATCTTTTGCGATAAAATTCGGTCAACCGATAGCTTTTGTGTAGCATGGTGGCACCGGTAAGCATTAAAAACATAGCTATCACAAAACGTACAGCACTATCCATTCCATTACCTATCCACCAATAATTCATATTTTGTCCAAAAGTCATTTTAAGCACCGGAGTGCTTATGTGAATAAGAATAACACCGACAGTTGACAAAGCACGAAGAATGTCCAAAAATTGTATATTTACAGTTTTTTGAGTCATCTAAATCAATGCCGAAGCAATTTTTAAGTCATGTTCAGTAGTAATTTTTATATTTTCAACGTTTCCATTTACCAAGTGGATTTTAACTTCCAAAGCTTCTACAACCGAAGCATCGTCGGTAAACAGTGTTGAAAATTCCTGACAGTATGCTTTTTTTAAAAGTTCAGCATCAAAAATCTGTGGCGTTTGAACCAATTTGTAGGCTTTTCTATCTGTTGCACTATTAGCGTTTTGGCTAATATGTCGAATACTATCCACTAAATCAATGACCGGAACCACGGCCTCGAATTTTTTGGCAGCATCAAAGCAGTTCGAAATAGTTTCAAAACTTACTAATGGACGAACCCCATCATGAATAGCAACTAAAGCCGGAATATCAATTTTTTCCAGCCCATTTTTTACGGATTCAAAACGAGTTGACCCACCTTCTACAATTCGATGTACTACATTGAAATTATGCAAGTTGCAGAGAATTTTCCAAAATTCAATTTGAGAGGACGGTAACACCAAAATCAGTTCAATTTCAGAATTAAATTTGCTAAAAGCTTCCAAACTATACATTAAAATTGGCTTTCCTTTAATTTCAATAAATTGTTTGGGTATGTCGGCGTTCATTCGTTCACCTTTTCCGCCTGCTACTATAATTACTTTCAGTGGTTTTGACATAATTTTAAAAAAAATAAACTTCAACAAAGATAAACAATTAGAAATAAATAATTTATAATTGAACAGGTTTTCTTATTGTCAATTCTGATTATTATGTCTTTGCAGTGGCAATATCGAACAATTTTGCTTTGAAATATCGATATTACCACAACATTTATATAACTTTGCGGCTTAAATTTTACACGAAAATGAATATTCGATTTGTTTTATTTTATTTGTATATTTTGCTGATTACAGGAAAATTAACAGCACAGGAAAATTCCGAAATCAAAAATGCCAGTATTATTGAATCACTTTCAATAAAAGATTCAAGTACAAATGCAACGGTAAAAATTTATCAGGATAAACGGATTGAAACCCTGCTTGCAAATAAGAAAAGCCTTACTGCAATTGGTTTCAGGGTACAAGTGTTTTCAAGTAATATTCAGCGAACTGCCAAAAACAATGCTTTTAATATTGAAAAACAAATTCAGGAAGTTTTTCCCAATCAAGCTGTTTATGTGAATTATACCTCGCCGTTTTGGAAAGTAAGGGTTGGCGATTTTAAGACTAAAAATGAAGCAACTAACTTCAGGAATCAACTGTTGGAATCGTTGCCGGCATTAAAAAGTGAAATCTATGTTGTACCCGAACAAATTAATATTTCTATAACAAAATAACCCAATGATGGATTTTAATATAAATAAACCGGTTCAGTTTGATGACGAATTGACTGCTAAAATAGCCCAACACTACCTCGAAATAATTAAACTTCTGGGTGAGGATGTGGATCGCGAAGGTCTGCTCAAAACCCCCGAACGTGTTTCGAAAGCCATGCAGTTTTTAATGCAAGGCTATGAACAAAATCCCGAAGAAATTATCAAATCGGCTATGTTTACCGAAGATTATCGCCAAATGGTTATTGTAAAAGACATTGATTTTTATTCGATGTGCGAACATCACATGCTTCCGTTTTTCGGTAAAGCGCATGTGGCATACATTCCAAACAAAAAAATTACCGGACTGAGTAAAATTGCTCGAATTGTGGAGGTTTTTGCCCGACGAATGCAAGTTCAGGAGCGTATGACAACTCAAATTAAAGATTGTATACAAAAAACCTTAAACCCTATGGGTGTAATGGTAATTATTGAAGCGCAACATCTTTGTATGCAAATGCGTGGCGTTCAGAAACAACATTCCATTACCACCACTTCCGACTTTACGGGAGTTTTTGAACAAGCCAAAACCCGTGAGGAATTTATGAATTTGATAAATAGAAAGTAGATAATAATAAAAAATCTGAATTTATGCCAATTCACAATGCATAAATAACTTTTTAGTTGTATTTTGGTTGTTTTATTTAATGGTAATTGAAATCATATTCTTTTATAACAACAATCAGAATAGTTAAATTATGTTATAATTTAATCCTTCCCTTTTTATAAATCCGTCTAAAATAAGCAATCTTCATAATTTAAATTAATTAATAATCTATAAATATAGTACTATGTATTGCATGGTACTATATTTTAAATTACATTTGCAGCGTGATTCGGAATTAGTTGATTCGTGATTGACAAATGAGATAAATGCTGAAGTACAAAAAATAAGACGAAAAGTAAAACACAAAACTTGATATAAAGATGATTACACTTAAAAACATAAACAAAACGTACGACATGGGGCAAGCTTCGCTGCATGTGCTTAAAGGCATTGATTTAGAAATTAACAAAGGCGAGTATGTTTCCATTATGGGCTCATCGGGGTCGGGCAAGTCAACACTATTGAATATTCTGGGAATTTTGGATAATTATGATACCGGAGATTATTTCCTGAACGGCACCTTGATTAAAAATTTGTCGGAAAAGCAGGCAGCAGTTTATCGCAATGAAATGATTGGATTTGTGTTTCAATCATTCAATCTGATAAATTTTAAAAATGCGCTCGAAAATGTGGCATTACCCCTTTATTATAAAAACGTCAGCCGTAAGAAGCGTAATATTGTTGCTATGGAGTACCTCGACCGGATGGGACTGAAAGATTGGGCATACCATTTACCCAACGAAATGTCGGGAGGACAAAAACAACGTGTGGCCATAGCGCGTGCTATCATTTCAAAACCACAAATTCTACTCGCCGACGAACCTACAGGCGCATTGGATAGTGTAACCACCGTGGAAATGATGAAAGTGCTAAGTGAACTGAATGCCAACGGACTGACAACTATCATTGTGACACATGAAAAATCGGTAGCCGACGAAACCAAATCAATCATTCACATAAAAGATGGCTTGATTGAAAATATAGAGAGAAAATAAAAAAGTAGACGGG
>CAZEEB010000053.1:0-5436 GCA_964511245.1 uncultured Paludibacter sp. | reverse complement strand
GGAAAACGAGGGCAAACCAACTAATCAACTTCAAAACATGTTTTCAATCAATACATTACAAGAAATATTTGCTACGCTAAAGCACAACAAACTGCGTACAACACTTACCGGATTATCGGTTACCTGGGGTATTTTTATTCTTATCGTGTTGCTTGGAGCCGGCAACGGACTAAAAAACGGCGTAACCAGCAATTTCAGTGAACGAGCGTCCAATTTGGTACAAATGTGGAGTGGAACTTCTTCACTACCCTACGATGGACTTAAAGCCGATCGTCAATTAGCCTTTGCCGAAAAGCAACTTAAAGATGTGAAATTGGAGATGAAACAAACCAATACGCAAACCGGTGTGATTGACAAACAACAAACATTTACTTACAAAACTGAATATGGAAGTTACAATATTAAAGGCGTAAACCCAACATATAATGACATTTTCAAACTTAAATTTTCGGATAAAAGTGGCCGGTTTATCAACGAACTGGATTTGAAAGCCTATAAAAAAGTAATAGTGATTGATAAAAAAATTGAAGATGTACTTTTCAAAGCTAAATCATCACTCGGTGAATATATTAAAGTGGGAAATATCATGTTTCAGGTAATAGGCGTAAATTCAAAAGCTGAGCGTTGGGGTGGTTCAAACGGCTATATTCCGTTCACAACGGCACAATTGATTTATAATCCCGACAAAAGATTCAATAACATGGCATTAACAGTAAATGGCTTGGATAATGCTGAAGATAACGATAAATTTAACAGTAAGTTAAAATCAGAGATGGCTACAAGTCTACGTTTCGACCCAAAAGACCCACGCGCCCTTTGGATTTGGAATTCACAAAAAGATTATATTGAAACCATAAAAATATTTGCTGCAATTACACTTTTTGTTTCTATTATAGGCATTTTTACACTTATTGCCGGAATTGTTGGGGTGAGTAATATCATGTTGGTTTCGGTAAAAGAACGTACCCGCGAAATTGGAATTCGCAAAGCAATAGGTGCTCCACCGGCATCCATACTTCGGTCCATAGTGCTTGAATCAATTTTGATTACCACTGCATTTGGTTATATTGGCATGATGCTGGGAATTGGACTAACTGAAATGATAAATTATTTTATGGTTCAATCGGCAGCGCAAAGTGCTTCTGAAACCGGAATGATTGTTTTCAAAAACCCTACTGTTGAACTTTCAATTGTATTAATTTCTACCAGTATTCTCATACTTTCGGGAGTAATAGCCGGATATATGCCTGCCCGCAAAGCGGTTCGGATTAAACCTATTGAGGCAATGAGACAAGATTAAGAAAGCCTGCCCCAACTCAATAAAGGGAAGTAAGCCAATGTTTAAAAATATAAGATTTTAATAAAATGAATAACATTAATAAATATACAAATTCTAATTCAGCCTCCCAATCAGGACTTAGAAGCCGACTTAGTTTTTTCGACCTAAACCGCTGGCAGGAAATATGGTTTACCATAACACACAATAAATCAAGGAGTTTTTTAACTGCATTTGGTGTTTTTTGGGGGATGTTTATGCTGGTGGTCATGGTAGGTGCCGGAGTTGCACTTCAACGTGGCATGTCGGCAAACATTGAAGGTTTTGCTACTAATTCCTGTTTTTTTTGGACTGAATCAACCACAGAAGCATTTAAAGGCTTTAAAAAAGGAAGAAACTGGAATATTGTAAATGAAGATTTGCCAATTATCAAGCGTAAAGTTCCTGAAATTCAATACATGGCGCCGGTTTTATTTGGAGGTCAAAATGCCAACAATACTTCGCGCAAAGACAAATCCGGAACGTTTAGCATTAAGGGCAATTTTCCTTCGTATAACCAAATTGTGGAAAGCAAAATGATATATGGACGCTATATTAACGATATTGACATGACTGAACGACGGAAAGTATGTGTTATTGGCGAACGTGTGTACGAAGTACTTTTTGAAAAAGCAGAAAATCCGATTGGGAAAAACATTCAGGTAAACGGAATCTATTTTCAGGTAATTGGTGTTGCCCGCAATAAATCAACTGTAAATATTGGCGGAAAAGGCGAAGAAACGATAGTACTTCCATTTAGTACAATGCAACAAGCATTTAATCAGGGAAATAAAGTGCATTTTATTGCAGCAACAGCACTTCCGGGCATTAAAGTAAAAGTAATTCAGGATAAAATAGCCGAAATTCTGAAAGCGCAACATGATGTGTCACCTACCGACAAAGCTGCATTAACCGAAATGAATATTGAAGATCAGTTTACCATGTTTCTTTACCTTGGACTTGGTATTGGTTTTTTAATCTGGTTTGTCGGTTTAGGAACGCTCATTGCCGGAGGCATTGGTGTGAGTAACATCATGCTGGTTACCGTGAGAGAACGAACCAAGGAAATAGGTATTCGTCGGGCGCTGGGAGCAACTCCACGTAATATTATTACTCAAATTTTGACCGAAAGTATTGTTTTAACCGTGATTGCCGGAATTTTCGGATTAATGCTTGGTGTGGGACTTTTGCAGTTGGTGGGTTTTGCATTAAGTCAGGGCGATCAGTTTTTTAAAGACCCACAAATTAGTTTCACGGTTGGTGTTGCCGGTTTTTGCATACTACTTTTAATTGGTACGTTGGCAGGATTTATACCTGCAAATCGAGCCATGAGCATTAAACCGATAGAGGCAATACGAGAAGAATAAATCAATTAATAATTAATAATTTAATTCACAATTTATAATTTAACAAACATGAAAAAAGTATTAAAATTCGCGTTACTCCTGCTTGTTGGAGTTTTGGTAATCTGGACATTTTGGTTTTTGTGGCAAAAATCCCGTCCGGTTGTAAAAAAATATGAAATTGAAGAAGTGAAAACCGGTTCAATCGAAAAACATACTGTGGCCACTGGAAAAGTTGAACCACGCAATGAGATTCTTATAAAACCTCAGATGTCAGGCATTATAGCTGCTGTTTACAAAGAGGCAGGTGATCAGGTAAAAGCGGGTGATGTAATTGCTAAAATCAAAGTAATTCCTGATATGGTAAGCCTTAACAGCGCAGAATCGAGGGTTTCAAGGGCACAAATTTCATACGACCAATCCAAAAAAAACTTTGAACGCGATACGAAACTAATTAACGATAAAATTATTTCAAAAGAAGAATTTGAAAAAACACAACTACAGTTCAACAATGACAAAGAGGAACTTAAAACGGCTAAGGACAACCTCAGTTTAATTCGGGATGGAATTTCAAATGATAAATCTCAAATTAGCAATACCTTAGTTCGTTCAACAATTAACGGAACTATACTTGATATTCCTGTGAAAGTAGGTAATTCAGTGATACAATCCAATAATTTTAACGATGGAACAACCATTGCCACGGTGGCTAATATGAACGATATGCTTTTTGTAGGTAAACTGGATGAAACTGAAGTTGGAAAAGTAATTGTTGGTATGCCAATGAATATAACGATTGGTGCTTTGCAGGATCAAAAACTCACGGCTAAGCTCGAATATGTATCGCCAAAAGGTAAAGAAGAAAATGGAGCCATCATGTTTGAAATGAAGGCAGCAATTAAAGTACCAAAAGGTATCTACGTTAGAGCCGGTTACAGTGCAAATGCCGAAATTGTACTTACAAAGCAAGAAAGCGCAATTACAATTCCTGAAAGCTGTGTAGAATTTGGTGGCGACACTGCATTTGTATATGTTCTCAAAAAGAAAGAGCCACAAACCTTTAGCAAAAAACAAGTCAAACTTGGCTTATCCGACGGAATAAAAATAGAAGTGAAAAGTGGCTTAAAACTAAAAGAAAAGATTCGTGGAGCAGAAATTTTGGAAAAAAAACCCGAAGCACCGAAGAAAGTAGAAAAGAAATAAAACAAGTTTAGCGATGAAAAAAATAAATAGAAACTCTAAAAAGTCCACGTTAGCTGCTATGATGTGGCGAATATCAATAACCCTACTTTTTGTGCCTTTGCTTTCAATGGCACAAAAAACCTGGACGCTTCAACAATGTGTGGATACAGCTTTAACAAATAACAGAACCGTAAAACAACAAACTCTGGCGAAAAAAAACAAAGATATTGCTTACGAACAAGCACGTCAGAATTTGCTGCCAAACCTGAATGCTTTGGCCAGTCAGAGCTGGAATTTTGGACGTTCGCTGTCGGTTGATAATACCTACAAAAGTTCAAATTCATCACAATCATCATTTAGTATTTCAACCGGTTTGACCTTATTTGACGGAATGAAAATGAAATACAATATCGATGCAAGCAAAGCCGATATGATGGCAGCCAATGCCGATTTAGACAAGATAAAGCAAGACATTACTATGAATGTAGCGCTTGGTTTTATGCAAATATTAATGAATAAGGAGTTACATCAGATTGCTTTAGACCAATTAAAACTTACCCGAACAAAAATCGAACAACGCAAGGGATTGGTTGCTGCAGGAAAGCTGGCCGAAGGTGAACTTCTCGATTTGCTGGCTCAGGAAGCCAAAGAAGATATGAGTCGCTTGCAAGCTGAAAACACCTTAAAACTTTCGTTACTTGATTTAGCACAGTATCTCGAAATTGATAATTTTGAAAAAATGGATGTAATTGCCCCTGAAAATTTGACTGAATCAGACTTACAACTACTCACAGCCGATGCTGTTTTTCAAAGTGCATTGACTCATCGCCCTGAAATAAAAGGTGCAGAATACAGATTAAAGAGTAGTGAGTTTAATGTGTTGATTGCCAAAGGAAATTATTATCCTTCTTTAAGTTTGGGTGCAAATTACGGTTCTGGGTATTACAATCTGAATAATATTCCAAACAATAGTTTCGGACAGCAAATAAGCGACAATATGAGTGCTCAAATAGGATTGAATTTAAGAATTCCGATATTCAATAAATTTGAAGTACGAAACGGTGTTCGCTCGGCCGAACTGGGTGTCAAAAGCAGCAAAATAAGCATGGATAATGCCAAACTTGAACTAAAAAAATCAATTCAACAAGCATATTACAACGCTTTAGGCGCAAAAAGTCGTTGGGATGCAGCTCAAAAATCTGAAATAGCCAGTCGTGAAGCTTATCGGTTTACAAATCAGAAATACGAAGGTGGGAAAGCAACATTGTACGAATTGTATCAGGCCAAAAGCAATTTGACACAAGTGCTATCCGAAGGAACTCAGGCAAAATATCAATATTTTTTCAGACTGAAGATGCTGGAGTTGCTAAAATGAAATTATTGATTGAAAGAACAGACTTGAAATTCAAAACAAACAATTTAAAATGAACGCAGATAATATTAAATCGCAAATGAGAAAAGGCTATCTGGAGTATTGCATATTGCTGATACTACAGAAAAAGGCTGCATACACTTCGGATATTATTTCCGAATTGAAAGATGCAAAACTGATTGTGGTGGAAGGAACTCTATATCCTTTACTTACCAGGCTCAAAA
>CAZEEB010000052.1:0-11772 GCA_964511245.1 uncultured Paludibacter sp. | reverse complement strand
GGCTGGAGCCTATGCCGAACACATCGGAATGCAGAATTTTATACGCTACGAGGAACGGGGGCTTGGTTAGGGCAAAATTATAATCTATACAAAAGTCATCAAGAGGGCTTCTATAAAAAAAATGCGGAAAATAAAACTTTCCGCATTTTTTAAAATCAATGATTTGAATTTATAAGTTGCTTAGGATCATGCTTATGTTTGAATAACAGAGCAAAAAGTACAGCAATAATTGCAGCATAAATTGCAAAGGAAAACCAAATCTGAGACCATTCTTTTAATCCGTTATGAGTAAAATACCTGTCAATTACAATGCCGCTAATTTTACTTCCCATGTAAGCACCTATTCCATTTGTCATCATCATAAATACACCTTGAGCACTTGCCCGTATAGCAGTATCGGTAGTGGTTTCAACAAATAAGGAACCGGATATATTAAAAAAATCGAAAGCCATACCATACACTACACACGAAAGTATTATCATCCATAATCCTTCGGAAGGATTTCCATAAGCGAAAAATGCAAATCGTAAAACCCAGGCAATCATTGAAAATAACATAACATTTTTTATTCCAAATCGTTTCAGAAAAAATGGAATTGAAAGTATGAACAAGGTTTCTGAAATTTGTGAGATTGACATGATAATTGTTGAATACTTTACTACAAAAGAATTTGCATACTGCGGTACATTCTTGAAATCGTCGAGAAACGAATCGCCATACATATTAGTAAGTTGAAGCGCACCGCCTAAAAACATGGCAAATACAAAGAACACGGCCATTTTATAATTAGCAAATAATTTAAAAGCATTTAAACCAAGCATTTCAGCCAATGTAGCATTTTTAGACAAACTTTTTTGAGGAGGACATTTGGGTAAAGTAAAAGCAAAAATGCCAAGTCCAATTGCAACCACTGCGGCAATTAAAAACTGATTTGCATTGGCCTTACTTCCTGTTAAATTAGTTATCCACATGGCTACAATAAACCCAATTGTACCCCATACCCGAATTGGCGGAAATGTTTTAACAACATCAAAGTTATTCGTTTTAAGAATATTGTATGCAATTGAGTTTGAAAGTGAAATAGTTGGCATGTAAAATATCATTGCCAATAAAATGACATAATATAGTGTATCAGGGTTATTTACCTGAGGCACAAAAAACAAAACTATTCCATAACAAATATGCAGAATACCATAAAGTTTTTCAGCATTTATCCATTTATCAGCAATAATTCCAATTAGAGCAGGCATAAAAATTGAAGAGATTGCTAAGGTTGAAAAAATGGCACCAAATTGAGCACCTGACCAACCCTTTGAATTGAAACAGTAAGTACCAATGGTTATTAACCAGGCTCCCCAAACAAAAAATTGGAGAAAACTCATTACTGTTAATCGATATTTTAAACCCATAATACTTGTTTTTTATTTAAAAAATTTTGTAAATACACTTTTATCATACTCTTATTATCACTTGTTTTTTCTTTTTAACGCATCTCGTAATCGAACAGCCAACTCATATTTCTCAGAATTTACAGCCACTTCAAGCATTTGATATAAAGACTCTTCAGAAAGTAAATCAAAATCTTCATTTGTTAAGTCCTCGGCATTTTCCGGCACTGAATCTTTAACTTTTTCAACAGCAACATCTACTTCAGTGCCAACAATATCCAGTATTTCGGCTTTAATATAAATGGGGCAATCGGTTCGAACTGCCAGAGCAACAGCATCTGAAGTTCTGGCATCAACAATTAGAAGTTTTTCATCGCGCATAATATGTAATTCCGAATAAAATACATCGTTAATCATATCATAAATCAATACTTTAACTAATTTAGCTTCAAATGAACTCAAAATACTCCTGATTAAATCGTGAGTAAGTGGTCGGGGTGATTTTTTATTGTTCATTTTAAGGGCTATCGATTGTGCTTCGGGCTCACCAATCATTACTGAAAACCTTCTGGTACCATATACTTCGCTCATAACCAAGCCATAAGTACCAATTACCGTCTGATTATAAACCAAACCCGTAATATCTAATTTAATTTCTATATCCATATAAACAAATATTTAATAATCAATAATTTAAAATTACGAATTATTTTTTACAATTTTGATTTTAAAAAGCAACAAATATACAGATTATTTCAATCGTGAAAAAATAAAAACTATAATTAATGAATCAAATATAAGTAATGGTCAAAATATAATGACTTATTTTGAACTCTGCTCGGCTCTGTCGCTTGACTTGCCAAGAAAGTTGCTACGACACAAAGTCGCCAAGAATATATTTTATTTGTGTCATAGCACCGTTGCGTCCTAGCCTTCAGAAAATTAGATTGTATCTATCTTTTCAACATTAAATTATTCCTGCAACTTCATTCAACTCCATCAATTTAATTAATTGAATTGGCAGCATTTGTTAATTATTCAATATTAAACATTAAATATAATTAGTTGTAGTACTTTTGCTCAAGCTAATTGAAGCAATACATGTTTAAAAAATCAAATATTTTAATTAAAAACAAACGAGCTGGATTCGACTACGAAATTTCAGATAGATTTACTGCCGGTATTCAACTTTATGGCACCGAAATTAAATCTGTTCGAGATGGCAAAGCCGGGCTTAACGATACCTACTGCACTTTTATAAACAATGAATTGTGGGTTAGAAACATGCACATTGCTACTTATTTTTTTGGCACTTATAACAATCATGATGTGCGCCGTGACCGTAAATTACTATTGAATAGGCGTGAACTAACTAAACTCATTCGGGGAACGAAAGAAACCGGAAACACAATTGTACCAACAAAATTATTTATCAATGATAAGGGTTTAGCAAAACTCGAAATTGGACTAGCTAAAGGAAAGAAAAACTACGATAAACGTCAATCATTAAAAGAGAAAGAAGATAAACGAAGTATTGACAGAGCATTGAAAGAATAGATTTCAGGCTATTGGTGTTAAAAAAATCTTGTTTAATAAACCAAACTTCACTTTCTTTGATTCTTTGTATACAAAAAACGTTTAATTTTTTGAGAAGCTGTTTTTTCAAAAGGTGTTTCCATAATATCAACCCGCTTAATTTGTGAGATTTTATTCAGTTTTTCATTCAGTTCTTTTGTAAAATGCTGAGCCCATATTTTATGTTTTTCCTTTTTATCTTCAATGAGTAGTTTCAGATGATCATACGCTTTTTCAAGTTCGTCAATTTCTACTATTACTTTTGCTATTAAAAAGCCATCTTCTTCAATAACAAGTGATTCCACTACCAATTGATGATTATTTATAACAGATTCAATATCTTCAGGATAAATATTTTCGCCATTTGCACCTACAATTGTGTTTTTTATTCGCCCCTTGATAAATAACCTTTTCTGTGAATCAAATCGACCATAATCGCCGGTTCGAAACCAACCATCTACGGTTAACACTTCGGATGTTGATTCCTGATTCTTATAGTATTCCTTCATCACATTTGGTCCTCTAACCCAAATCTCCCCTACTCCTTTTTTGTTCGGATTATGCAATTTAATATCTACACCTTGAACTGCAAAGCCTGTAGACTGAAGTTTTGTTTGATGAACTCCTGCACCGGCAAGCAATGGGGCTGTTTCAGTAAGCCCATAACCAATAGCGTATGGAAAACGAGCTTCCTTTAAAAATCGTTCAACTCTCGAATCAAGCTTTGCACCTCCAATACCAAAAAACTTTAACCGACCTCCAAAAGATTGATACAATTTTTTTCCGGCTATTCGGTGAATTAGTATTCTAAAAAAAGGGGTTTTATATATAATTCTTTTAAAACTACTTCCACTAAACTTACTCTGAATCTGAGATTTATAAATTTTTTCCATCACTAATGGAACGGAAAGCATCATAGTGGGACGAATTTTGGCTAAAGCAGGTAACAAAGCAGCCGGAGTTGGTGGTTTTTCCAAATAATAAATTGAAGCACCATATAAAATTGGATATAGCATGCCTATTGAATTTTCGTAAGTATGCGATAATGGTAACAATGACAAAAAAATATCGCTACTAGATATTGGCTGAAATGTATAAGATTGCATTGCTATAAAACTTAGGCTTTTGTGTGAAAGTACAACACCTTTAGAACGCCCTGTAGTACCTGATGTGTATATTATTGCTGCTGTATCGTCTTCATTTACTGTTATATCCGGAGTTTTTAATATAGTTTTTGAATTTCCAAAAACCTGTCTTAAATCATCGACCGAAAAAATTGATTCAATCATAATTAATTCAAGACCTTCAATTTTAGATCTCAATCGGTCACTTATAAACAATACTTTTGATTCAGAGTGTAACAATACATTTTCAAGCTCTTCAGAACTAAAATCGGGTAAAACAGGCACAATAATTAAACCATTGGAAACAACTGAAAAATAAACAATTACCCAATTGGGCATATTGTGACTAAATAAAGCCACTTTATCGCCTTTTTTTAAACCCATTGAAAATAATACGGCAGCTAATTCGTTAATTTTTATAGCTAATTCGTCATAAGTGATTGGGGTTCCCTCCACAAAGGATACTGAAGGACATTTTGCAAATAATTTTACAGAATTATCAAGTATTGATTTTAGTGTGAGTGGCTTTGGCTCAATTTTATTACTCATAAACTGAGGGTTTTTAATTACGTATGATAATGAAAAATATTTTTTGTAAAGATATCTACTATTTTATTTGAAGTGCCAAAAAATAATTATTTAACCACTAATTGTTTCAACTTTACAATCTGTTTTGAAATGCCAGTAAAGTAAATTTATTTTTTACTTATTTTTTAACTAAAAATTAAAACTTGAAATCGATATATGCATTTAATTCTTAGACAGCAATTATTTAGTATATTAATGAAAATAAGCTCTATTTTATTTTTTAAATTGCCGAACATTTCTGAATAATATTTGATTCTTAATTTTGAATAATTAACAAATTTAAATATTCATGTTTATCTATTGCAAAATACACTTTAATTTTAGAATTAGTTCATGAAAATGTCTGATAATTCCAGCATTTAATGTACCTTTGTAATATAAAATAATAGAATTATGAAAAAAAATAATAAAAAAACCTTGAAAGTAACCCGCAAAAATATCCTATTTTGCTGGAATAATATTAAAGTTTTTATATCATTTGTATTCGATTTTGTTATGAATCAATTTGCCAAATTTATTAGTTGGCGTAAACTGCGAATTGAAAGATTTCAAAAGCTTAGTTTGTTTCGTAAAATCATAAATTTAACGGTTACATCTTTTGTTTTATTTCTTATTTATCTTTTTGTTGTTGATATAAATCTTTTTTGGTTATTTGGCAAATCGCCGGGTTTAAGTAGCATAAATAATCCAAATCAATCTGTGGCAACGATAATTTACACATCTGATGGCAAAATTTTAGGAAAATATTTTCGTGAAAACCGAACACCCGTAGAATATTCAGAAATTTCGGATAAGCTAATTAAAACGCTTATTTCAACTGAAGATGAACGATTTTATAAGCATTTTGGTATTGACATCAAAGGCGTGCTGGCGGCAATAAAGGATATGACAAAAGGTAAAAGTCGTGGAGCTAGTACAATTACACAACAGTTGGTTAAAAACATGTATAAAACCAGAAATCAGTATTCCACAGGATTATTTGGCTATATTCCCGGATTAAAGCTGGTTATAATGAAAACTAAAGAATGGACAACTGCCGTGAAAATTGAAATTTTTTATAGCAAAAAGGACATTTTAACTATGTATCTTAATACTGTTGACTTTGGAAGTAATGCTTACGGAATTCATACTGCTGCAAAAACTTTTTTCAATACTACCCCTGCAAAATTAAATTACGAACAATCGGCAGCTTTGGTTGGTCTTTTAAAAGCTACAACCAGTTACAGCCCAATAACTCATCCCAAACGCTCAATGGAACGACGTAATATTGTGCTTCAAAACTTAGTAAAGCAGAATATTATTACCCAACATGAATGTGATTCACTTATATTAATTCCAATTCGACTGACATACAATGTTGAACAAAGTTATGATGGGTATGCATTGCATTTTAGGGCTTATCTTGAAAAATACCTTCAAAATTGGCAAGCTGATAATGATTATGACATTTTTTCTGACGGACTAAAAATCTACACAACCATCGACTCGCGTATGCAAAAATATGCCGAAGAAGCTGTAAATAAGCAAATGCGAATTGTTCAACGCAAGTTTTGGGAGCACTGGCAAGGTCAGAATCCCTGGCAAGACGAAAATCATAAAGACATAGTAAATTTTATTGAAGATATTGCTAAAAAAACAAAAAGCTATGCATCGTTAACAATAAAGTATAAGAACAATCCAGACTCAGTTAGCTACTATTTAAATCTTCCACATCGCACCAAAGTCTTTGATTATGAAATTGGAGAAAAAGAAGTTATTATGAGTGTAATGGATTCTATACGCTACATGAACCACTTTTTGCATAGTAGTTTTGTTGCGATGGAACCAGAAACAGGGAATGTAAAAGCTTGGGTAGGCGATATAAATTTTAAATTTTGGCAATATGATAAAGTAGCACAATCTAAACGACAGCCAGGATCTACTTTTAAGCTTTTTGTATATACGGCAGCCATGATGCATGGCATGTCACCTTGCGATTTAATGACAGATAAAATAGTAACCTGGAAATATGATGAAAATGGCTCACAAAAATCATGGACACCACATAATGCAAATGGTTATTGCTTGAATTATCCAATTTCATTAAAAAATGCATTTGCTCAATCAATAAATACTGTAGCAGTTCAAATTGCTCAAAAAGTAAGTATTCCCGAAATTATAAAATATGCATATTTGCTCGGAATTAAAACACGACTTGAAAACCAACCATCAACTTGTTTGGGCTCCTCCGATGTTACATTGCTTGAACTCGTAAATTCTTTTGGAACAGTAATAAACGAAGGAAATTACCATGATCCGGTTTTAATTACCCGAATTGAAGACCGTGATGGAAATGTAATATTTGAACCAAAAGTATCAAATAGGCAAGCTATTCCATACGAAGATGCATGGTTAATGACTGAGCTTCTGAAAGGTGGCATGACTGAACCTGGGGGTACATCACAAGCGCTTTGGAGTTGGGATATATTTAGATACAACACAGATTTTGGTGGAAAAACCGGAACCTCATCCAATCATTCCGATGCTTGGTTTGTGGGTGTTTCGCCTAAACTTATTGGTGGTGCATGGGTTGGCGGAGAACATCGAAGTGTACACTTTCGAACCGGTGAACTTGGACAGGGAAGCCGAACTGCATTACCTATTTTTGGATTATTTATGGAAAAAGTGCTTAAGGACGAAAGTTTGAAACAATATAGAGCTAAATTTCCTGTAAAACCGAAAGTTCCAATTAACCGAAATTATGGCTGTCATACAGTTTTAAGACCCGATTCAACTGTTTCTGATTCAACTTTAATAAAAAATATTACGCCCAATGCTGTTAATTCAGAAACAAAAATAAATGAATAATATTTATGATTATAAAAATAACGGGGTTTATATATAATAACATATACACCACTTTAATAATGTAAAAACACAACTATTATAAATCTAAAATATTTTATTTATGTCTAATACTAGAAAAATGCTCATTGAAGTAGCGCGTCAACTTTTTGCAAAATCGGGAAAAAAAAATGTGACAATGAACGACATTGCTGAAGTCTCCAAAAAAGGAAGAAGAACATTATATACATATTTTAAAAATAAAGAAGAAATATATAAAGCAGTCATTGATATTGAATTAGATACTATTATTGAACGGCTTTTAATAGTTTCCGGGCAAAAAATGGAACCTGATGAAAAACTGACATCACATATCTTGACTCATTTAGATGCAGTTAAAGATGTTGTAAATCGAAATGGTTCACTTCGTGCTGATTTTTTTCATGATATTTATGAAGTTGAACGAAAACGTCGAAAAATTGATGTGAATGAAATAATTCTAATTAGAGCTATAATAGTAGACGGAATTAAAAAAGGTATTTTTAAAAGAATGGATCCTGATTTGTCTTCAACTATTATTTTTTATGCCATAAAAGGACTCGAAGTACCCTATATTAGACAAAATATTAATTCGGAATTTGAAAAAAACAAAAACACTATTGTAGAATTTGTTTTTCAAGGAATTAAGAAAAAGCATCTATAGTGTTAAATTAAAATTATTAGTAAAATCAACCAAAAGTGAAAACACAATATTAATTAACTCAATGATAGTTGTTTATTTGAAATTTAACACTGTCAGGTTGTTTGTAAATTACTTCCTTTAACTTACAATTACATTGGCATTTTTCTGATTCTAACAATCCACTTCGTTTTAATAAATCGTATTCAATTTTAAAATTATCCGTTAAAATACCTGATTCAAGTTCTTCTTCAATTTGATTCTGAGTCCACCATTTAGTTTGTTCGCCTAATTCAAAATTAAATTTTAATTCAGATTGTAAACAACTCACAAATAAAAAAGTATATTGAATCTCGTTTTTAAAATCAAGTGGATAAGTTGATAAATACATATATTTAAACTGTTCAATTTTCAATTCACTCTCCGCGGTTCTATTTACGCAATTTTCAATTGATTCACCCATTACAATATGGTTAAAGAGCGTACTATCCCAAAATTCATACAATTTATTATTTTCATAACTCTTCCTTTTTGTCAACAAAATCATTCCTTTATCAATTATCAAAATTCGTATTACAGGATGTTGATATTTTTTTTCATCAGTTGTACTAATGTTGTGTTGAATACTACCAATTATCCGACCGGAATTATTGACAATTGGAAGCCATTTTTCTCGAATTAATTTTGAGCGAATAAACCGTACTCTGAGTATTTCGTAAAATGAAATAAAACTTAATAAAGCAATATATACAGATTGGATAAAACCATGTAAATATTCAACATTTGTATACAATTTATCAATCATTAAAAATGCAGATAAGTATAAAAACAAAACTATTGAAAATGCCCAAATAACGCGGTATAATTCTTCAAAATTATTTGTCATTGGCGTTAGATTTGACATTATATGTAAAATAAATTTTTTAATCTTTCTTTTAAAAACAATAAAACTGACAAAAAATAAAAATATAACTATTTCAAATATAATATCATGACTTAAAAAAGGAAGAGGAAAAAAGCTTTCTAATGCAGTAATCAATGCTGCCAAAACAAAAATTATTGTAGTAAATAAATGCAAAATAAAAATGCGATTAAAAACAAAATATATGTATATAAGTAATATAAAAGCAAATGGAAAAGAAACTTCCCATGCCAGAAAAATATCATAAAAATCATCAATCACTAAGAATAATAGTAGTGGAAGAAAGTGCAGAATAGGATTAAAAAAAGTTTCCTTAATATGTTTTCGGAGTTTATCCATGTTGTAAAAATATAATCATCATGGAATAACTAACAAATTAAGGCGATTATAGTTTAATATGTTCAACTAATAGCCAGTTTTATTCTAAACGCTAAATTCATTTAAATTATTTAAATATTTAGCTAATAAAGCCACCACCTAAAATTCGACCATCTCTGTAAAAAACAGCAGTTTGTCCCGGAGCAATTGATTCAAGTGGTTCATCCAGCTCAACTTTTGCTATTCCATTATCCATAAAAATCACACGACATAAGGTGTTTTGCTTGCGGTAGCGAATACGACAGTTAATATCAAACTCATTGCTAAACAGACTTCTATCTACAACATTCACATCACGAATAAAGAATTCGGTTTTGTACATGCTCGATAGTGGAGCTAAAACCACATCATTTGTGTTCGACCGTATTTCTTTTACAAAAATTTTTCTATTTAAGTGAATTAAACCACGCCTCTGTCCTACTGTATAGAGTGGAAAACCTTCATGACGACCAAGTACATTTCCATTTTCATCAATGAAATTTCCGGGATAAATAAATTTGTGAGGTTCTGAAAGTTGCCTTTTCAGAAATTGTCGGTAATCACCAGTACAAAAACAAGTACCAAGACTATCTTTTTTTTCTGAAACTCTTTTATAACCTCTTTCAGCAGCCATGGCACGTACTTCGGTTTTATGCAATTTTCCGAGTGGAAAAACTATACGGGAAAGTTGTGATTGTGAAAGTCCCCAAAGAAAAAAACTCTGATCTTTATCGGGATCAACTCCTTCTGCCACAAAATATTTTTCATTTTCATGAATTATATTTACATAATGCCCCATAGCCACTTTATTGCAGCCCAGCCTGTCAGCTTCATCAATTATAAGTTTCCATTTCAGTTCGTTATTGCATTTTACACATGGAAAAGGTGTTCGACCAACAAGATATTCTTCAACGAAGTAGTTTACAATTTTTTCACGAAAAATACTTCGAGCATCATAAATTATATGCTCAATACCAAGCTGTTGAGCCAATAATTGTGCATCTTTCAAATGCTGATTTTCACCTTCCTCCCAAAATCGAAAAGTAATTCCTATAAGCTCGAAACCTTGTTCCAATAAAAGAATGGCAGCAACCGAACTATCGGTGCCGCCACTCATACCTAACAATATTTTTGATGAATTATTTATTGCTGTTAATTTTAGTTTTAATACTATACTTTTTAAAGAAAATATACTTTAAAAAGGCAAATCAGTGCCTTCGTTTCCAACAGGAGCTGCATCAAAAGATGGAACTGAGACTGAACTTGGAACTTGTGTTGCATTTATAGCGCCTTTTTCTGCTTTCCACGCTCGAACCGATGTAAACCATCGACCATTATATTCTCGGCTGTCTAAGTCAAAACTTATTGTAACCATTTCGTCTATTGCCAAAGGAAATTGTTCAATTTTATCTCCAAAAAAGTTAAAACAAACTTTTTTAGGATATTGATCACCTGTTTCTAATACATAATCCTGCGAACGCCAGGTACCATTTTTTCCCTGACCGGTTGCAATTGGTAACACTGCAATAATTTTTCCTGAAATTTCCATTCTAATTCTTTATTAAATTAATTTTTAGGGCAGCAAAGATAATCAAGAAATTAGTAAATACAAGTTCGTTTAGGATTTTTTTGAATCATATCTTTGTTTTATAGGTTTTTGAAATAATATATTTATTGTCTTCGTTTTAATTTATTGAAGATGAGCATTTATTTACAATTCAAATTGAGGGCCTTAATGATTGCTTAAATTTTCATACTCACAACTTTATTGACATATTGAACTTTTTATTTAGTTATTGTTTAAAAACTTATAAAAAAGAAGAAAAAGAATCAAACTAAAAATTTGACTGATTATTCAATTAGCTATTTGTCTCATTTTCAAGAACAAATTGACTTTATGCCATCTCGATATTACAAATCAAAAAAAAATGTAATTAAATTAGAATGTATTTTTGTCATTCAGTCAAAAATGAGTACTTTTGTGGCGAAATTTAGAAACTCAATTTTAAACAATAAATAAAATGATTAAAGTAGGTATCAATGGTTTTGGCCGTATCGGACGTTTGGTTTTCCGTGCAGCTCAAGAAAGAAACGATGTTCAGATCGTTGCAGTAAATGATCCATTTATGGATATTGATTACATGGTTTACATGTTGCAATATGACACAGTTCATGGTAAATTCCAGGGAACAGCTGAACACAAAGATGGTAAATTAGTTATCAATGGTGTAGAAATTGCATTCTTTGCTGAAAAAGATCCGGCTAACATTGGTTGGGGTGCTGTAGGTGCTGACTATGTTGTTGAATCAACTGGTG
>CAZEEB010000051.1:0-11775 GCA_964511245.1 uncultured Paludibacter sp. | reverse complement strand
AAGATTCATTTATTTTCAAATAATGTACTCAATTCTCATACAATCAAATATTTATATCATTACACATTACTAACAAAAACTTAACAATAATAGTATTTTATATTCAGTTTATTTCATAGAAATTCAAAATCTTCAAAAATCTTTGTTTTTTAAGCCATTTTCTGTTTAATTATTGTAATTTTGTTCTCTAAATTTATTTTTAATATATAGCCACTAAAATGAAACCTAATTATTTGATTGTGTGTGTTTTAATATCTGCAGTATTTGTATCTTGTTCGCAAAAAACTATTAAAACAGAAGAAAAAGATTTAATTAAAAAGTATTATTTAACTTCTGATACCTTAAAAGGAGCATTAAGCGTAAATATAGAGGTTGAAATTCCGGTTGCTTTCATGGATTCCAATGTGTTAAGGAAAGTTCGATCCACAATAATTAGTAATTTGTTTGGACAGGAATATGTGCAAGTGACTAATGATTCTTTGCTTAAGTTTTTCTATACCGAACTTCAAGCTGATTATAAGCAAAATAATGAACCTTTGATAAACGTTATGGACAGTTCGAATAATTATTCATTTAACAATGAACATACTTTATCCGGGTTTAGCCTCTTGAGCGACAAAAAAATTTATGTTTATGGAATAGAACGCTATGTGGATATGGGTGGAGCTCATGGACTTGAAACACGTAACTACTATAATTTTGATTTAAAAACCGGACTTCTTATAACTGAAAAAGATTTATTTAAGCCAAATTACCAACTCGAACTTGCAGAGTTGATTAAAAAACGTATTGTAGAAGACAGCAAAGACAATAATGATACAGAACCTATTTTAAGTATTGAAGATACTGATTTTTGGTCGGACTCAATTAAACCAAACGGTAATTTTTACATAACCGACGAAGGAATAAATTATGTATTTAATCCATACGAAATTGCTCCTTACTATATGGGTCAAACTGAAGTTACCTTGCCCTACAATCGAATAAAAAACTTATTAATATCCAATAGCATAGTGACTTATCTGGTTGATAAACAACTAAAACAATAAGTTTTTTATGAACTATTTTTATGAACTTTTAAAATCGCGTCGCAGCATAAGGAAATATCAATCCAAAATTGTTTCCCCGGAAATTATTTCAAAAATTACTGAAGCTGCATTAATGTCACCTGCATCAAAACGCAGTAATCCTTGGGAGTTTATTGTAGTTCAGGATAAAATCATGCTTCAAAACTTAGCAATGGCTCGTGAACAGGGATCTCATTTTTTGGCTGAAGCACCATTGGCAATTGTAGTGGCTGCTGATACCACAAAAAGTGATGTTTGGTTTGAAGATGCCTCTATTGCTGCAATTATTTTGCAACTTCAGGCACATGATTTGGGTTTAGGAAGTTGTTGGATACAGATTTATTCACGCAATAAGTCTGAAAATGAATCTTCTGAAAGTTTTGTGAAAGATCAACTTTCAATACCTGCCAAATTTGCCGTGCTTTGTATCATTTCAATTGGTTATGCCAACGAAGAAAGAAATCCATACGATACAAACAAATTAGCAACGAATAAAATACGATTTGGAAGTTTTTGATATTTAATTTAAAAAATAACGATATGATAGCCAAAAAAGATAATCGCTTAGCTTGGGGTGTAACCTTGCTTTTTTTTGGAAGTTTATTTTTGATACATCAATTGCATATTTTGCCTGAAGTTTTAGATTCATATATTTTTGAGTTTAAAAATTATCCTCTTTATATGGGATTGATTTTTTTGCTGCTTAATTCCAACAAAACCTTGGGAATTGTACTTATTGTAGTTGGATTATTATTCAGACTATCAGATATTATACAGTTTACACGCAATATATCTGATTTTATATGGCCTGTTTTACTTATAGCCGCTGGTGCCATTTTGGTATTTGGGAAAAAGTACAAATAATTTTTTACGTTAAATTAATTTTCAGAATGCAAAAAAAACATACAGTTTGATGGAAGTAGTATTTATCGGCTCAGGTAATGTAGCCACTCAATTAGGTTTAGCATTTAAAGCAAAAGGGATAATAATAAAACAAGTTTATAGTAAAAGTACCAGCAATGCTGAAATATTAGCAAAGAAACTTGATGCCGATTATATTTCGGAAATAGAAGATTTGTATATGGATGCTGATTTCTATTTTTATGCATTGAAAGATAGCGTATTAAGAAGTACGTTGAAAAAAATTGATATGCCCACAGGTATTCAGGTTCACACCGGTGGAAGTATTTCTATCAGTGAATTCGAAGGACTTACTTCGCGATTTGGAGTATTTTACCCGCTACAGACTTTTTCTGTCAACAGAGCTATTGATTTCAAAAACATACCCATTTGTATTGAAGCAAGTAATGTTGATGTACAAGAACGCTTATTATCATTGGCAGAATTAATTTCGGACAGAACCTATCAAATGAATTCCGAAAATCGCCGTAAACTACATTTGGCTGCTGTATTTGCATGTAATTTTACAAATTACATGTATGATATTTCGTCCAAATTACTGGCTGAATCGGGTATAAGTTTTGATATTATGCATCCACTTATACTTGAAACTGCCGAAAAAATCAAATCACTCACACCTTTTCAAGCTCAAACAGGACCGGCTGTCAGACTTGATGAAAAAACAATTTCAAAACATCTGGCATTGTTAAGTAAGGATTCTGAATCGAAAGAAATTTACAAATTACTTACCAAAAGTATCAACAAAAGGCATAAATTAAATCCTTAAACTACAATGATTGATTTTCTAAAACTTGTAAGATATAAAAACCTGATTTTTCTGGCATTCATACAATATGTAATGCAAAACATGGTTTTATTACCCATCATGCAAGTTTATGGATTTTCAATGCCAATGAATACAATCTATTTTAATTTATTAGTTGCCGGAACCTTATTTATTGCTGGTGGCGGATATGTTTTAAATGATTATTTCGACATTAAAATTGATGCCATTAATCGGCCTGATAAGCAGTTAGTTGGAGTAAAAATAAGTCGTCAAAGTGCTATGCTGGCACATCAACTTCTGACGGGTTTAGGTGTTATCTGCGGTTTTATTCTCGCTTTTTTGCTGCATAGTTTTACTTTAGGATTTATTTTTATTGTTATTCCCGGATTGCTCTGGTTTTATTCCGCAAGTTATAAACGTCAATTAATTATTGGTAATCTGGTGGTTGCATTTATTGCATCCATGTCAATACTAATTGTTGGAATTACCCAGCTTGCAGCTTTACAAACCGAATATGGAAAACTTATTTTTGAAACTCCAATACCACATCAGATTTATGGTTGGATTGGTGGTTTTGTATTTTTCTCATTTCTTTGTACTTGGATGAGAGAAATAGTTAAAGATATTGAAGATGAAAAGGGTGACCGCGAAATGGAATGTCATACTATGCCAATTTTCTGGGGTCTAAAAAAAACGAAATGGTTTTTATATACACTTATTATACTCACTGTTAGTGCATTATTTGCAGCCAATTTTTTTCTTATTCCTTTTGAAGGAACATTGTCGCTACGCTATATTGTTTTTGGAATAGTTATTCCATTTGCAGTTTTATGCTATCTTATTTACCATGCAAAACAAATCGAAGCATATAGGCAGGCTTCAATGTTATTGAAGATTATCATGTTCGTCGGTGTGTTGTATGCTTTTGTATTTTATTATCTTGAAGCCAAGGCATTTGGACTGGTTTTATTTAATTTATTTATAATTAAATAATCGAATTTGAATCTATGTTTTCACATTTGAAAAATTATAAGATAATTTTGGCTTCACAGTCACCTCGCAGGCAAGAGTTACTCAGAGCATTATTAATCGATTTTGAAGTATGCGTTATCGATGTTGAGGAAAGCTATCCCCCTCACTTGACAGGAATTGAAATTCCAATGTTTTTGGCTGAGAAAAAAGCCGATGCCTATAACGATATTATAACCGAAAACACATTATTAATAACAGCCGATACCATTGTATGGCACGAAGAATGTGTTTTTGGCAAGCCAACTGATAAGGAGGATGCAAGGCGAATGCTCAATGCATTATCCGGTAAGACACACCAAGTTATTACCGGTGTTTGTCTCAGTTCAAAAAGTAGACGGAAAACATTTCAGGTCGTTTCGGAAGTGCATTTTACAAATTTGCAGCCTGACGAAATTGAATTTTACCTCAATAATTATCAACCTTATGATAAGGCTGGTGCTTATGGAGTGCAGGAGTGGATTGGATTTATAGGAGTTGAACATATTGAAGGTTCGTATTTTAATGTTATGGGACTTCCCATTCAGCGTTTATATACTGAACTAAAACAATGGACTTAACATTTTAGTAAATTAAACTTATCAAAAAATGATATACTTTATTTCTGATGCACATTTAGGCTCACGATTGATAAAAAATCAACGGGCGCATGAAAAAAAAATAACAAATTGGCTCGATAAAGTAAAAACCGATGCTGAGGCAATATACCTTTTGGGAGATATGTTTGATTTTTGGTATGAATATAAAACTGTTGTTCCAAAAGGTTATGTGCGATTTTTAGGAAAATTAGCCGAACTTACCGACTCTGGAATTGAAATTCATTTTTTTATTGGTAACCACGATATTTGGACATTTGGATATCTGGAAACTGAAATTGGCTTAATAGTACACAAAGAACCCCTTACTGTACAGATTGACTCAAAAATATTTTATTTGGCTCATGGTGATGGTTTATATGCCGAAAAGAAAAGTTTTGGTTTTTTCAGAAAAGTTTTTCATAGCCCGTTGGCACAAAAATTATTTCGATTAATTCCTCCGGAACTCGGTCAAGCCTTTGGTTATGGTTGGTCAAAACGAAATCGGGAGAAGATACTTCATATAGAGAATAAATTTAAAGGCGAACAAAATGAAAATCTTGTTATTTATGCAAAGAAATATATAGAAGAAAATCAAGATGTTGACTTTATGGTGTTCGGACATAGGCACATTGCACTTGACTTGCAACTAAAAAATAAAAAAAGGGTAGTTATTTTGGGTGATTTTGTCAGTATTTTTTCTTTTGGAGTTTTTGATGGCGAGAATTTTCATTTGGAATACCTTGATTAATTGCACAAAAACATTTATTTTGCCATCTTTTTATTGTTATTCACAGCATTTCTCAAAAATACATTTTTCATTTTCTGTTTCAAACTCAATGGTGGCATGTTCAATCCCTTCCTGTTTTAAAAAATCACGAAGTTGAGCTTTTAATTCAGCCAGTTTTTCCATTTCCATAGAACTTTTTAGCACTACATGAACAGTCAGTACGTTGTAGTTTCCATCCACCGACCAAACATGTAAGTCATGTACATTTTCTATTACTTCAAATTTTTCAAGTTGAGTTGAAATGTCACTTATATCCACCTTGGTCGGAATGCCTTGAAGAATTACACGTAGGCTTTGACGCATGTTTCTGAATACGTTATACAAAACGAAACAAGCTATTCCAATTGACATAAGCGAATCGAGTATCGGAACATCAACGAATCGCATTACAATTGTACCTAGCAAAACGGCTAACCAACCCATCACATCTTCCAATAAATGAAGTTTAGCAACTTTTTCATTCATCGAATCTCCTTTTTTTAAACGAAATACGGCTGCTCCATTTACCAATACACCTAAAATGGCAAACATTAACATGCCATCTGTTTTGGTTAGTTGTGGATGTAAAATACGTGGAATGGCTACTGAAATAATTAATATAGCTCCTGTTGCCAGCACAATGGAATTGATAACTGCTCCCAATAATGAAAATCGTTTATAGCCATAGGAGTAGGAGCTGTCGCTTCCTTTTTTTGCCACTTTTTGAAAATACAGTGCCAATCCAAGTGATAAACAATCTCCTAAATCATGAATGGCATTTGATAGAATGGCAACGCTATTGCTAAAAAATCCACCAAAAATTTCGACTACTGTAAAAACTAAGTTTAAAAAAAATGCAACTTGTATGTTTTTTGTTGAGTCGTGTTGATGAGTATGATTGTGATTATGATTATGATGGTGTTCGTGCGACATAAATTGAGTTTTAGATATCAAACAAATTAAAAATGGAACTGTTCTTTGGTTTATTTCATTTTTTGATAATTATCCTGAAATATGTTTTCCAAGAGCTAATTGACGGATAATGTAGATTATACCGGTGGAAATTATTAAACAAATAAACATTGTAAATGGTATGCCAATTATTGGATTAATAAAATCCCAACGTATATTAAAATCATCCAGTTTGCTCAAAACAAAAATATGAATCAAAAAAATGCCGTAGCTATATTTGCTCATCGTATTCCGTACAATTACCATCGGTCTGAAGCTGAAATCTTTGTTTTTGAACCAAAGAAAAATCCCTGTGCTATATATCAAAATCCCGGGTGATAAAGGATTGTAAAACGTTCCGCCAGACATTTTTGTATATTTCTGAACTAAGAAAGTTCCTAAAATTGTGATACTCAAACCTATGAAAATCAGAACAAATGCAAGTAGGTTTGTTTGATTTTTATTCCCAAAAGTTTTAATTGTAAGAAAATGCCCCAGAACCAAATAGCCCAAATAACCACTGAAGTATGAAAAATCGATTGCCGGCTTAATCTTTGAAATAAAAGGTTGATCCAAAATTATTACTATAAACCAAATTGAAAGAAAGTAAAGTAATTCATTTTCAGTGGCATTACGTAACCATTTCCCAATAATGGGTATAAATAAATACAGCCCGATAAGCATATAAATATACCAAAAATGAGGGACGCTGCCATCCCGAAAATGAATGAATACTTGCTGGGATATATATTCGAAATTCAGATGCATTCCCGACTTCAGGTCATTTAAAAGTGAGTTTGCAATATAAGCAAAACTCCAGAATATAAAAGGTAGCAATACTCGAACTAATCTCTTTTTTAAAAACACATCAAATGGCTCATTCCTTGGCAATAATAATGCACCCGAAAGCATTACAAATAGTGGAACTCCGAATCGCGACAAACTGTTGAAAAAATTGCATATCCAGAAATCATAACTTATGATTGATACTCCATGATATGCCGAAGAAACATGAATACCTATTACTCCGATTATGGCTAGTGATCTGAGGTTGTCGAACCAACTTATTCTGTTTTCTATATGCATATTTTTTTTAGTTAGATTTTTTAAACCATTTTTGCACATCCACATCATAACCGGTACCATTCATAAAATTATAAGTTGCTAAATTTAAGCCTTTTCCGAAAAAATCGAGGTCAATCTCTGGTGTTGTACTAAATGGAATTTCGTTGTTGGCAAATCTACCGGGTTTTATATCAATTCGTTTTGCGCCAACGCTTTCAGGCTTTTGCCCGGAAGGACTATGAATTGTCATGGCATAACGATGCCAAAAAGCTGAATGTAACCATCCGTTTTCGAATAAAGATTTTACTACTTCGAGCGATTCAACAGTTTCTTCAGCAGTTTCAGTTGGAAAACCATACATCAAATAGGCATGTGTCATAATACCTGATGTTGTGAAATTTCTCATACTTTCACTGGCTATTTCGATAGTAATGCCTTTATTTATTAATTTCAGAATACGCGGTGAAGCGACCTCTAACCCTCCTGAAACTGCTATACAACCCGATTTTGCCATGAGGTAAGTGAGTTCGGGTGTAAATGCTTTTTCGAAACGTACATTCGTCCAATAACTTACCGTTAGTTTTCGTTTCAAAATTTCATCAGCCAATTTACGAAGCATGACAGGTGATGCAGCTTCGTCAACAAAATGAAATCCCGATTGACCGGTTTGGAGCATTATTTCTTCCATTCGGTCAACAATAAGCTCAATTGGTGCTTTTTCATAGCGTTTTATGTAATCAAGTGTTCCATCACAAAAGGCGCATTTACCCCAATAACAGCCGTGTGCTAATATGATTTTGTTCCATCTTCCGTTGCTCCACAAAGCGTGCATTGGATTAGTAAGCTCAATTAAATTCAGGTATTTGTTTTGCAACAGTCCTTCATAACTTGGTGTTCCACATTCGGCGAACGGAATATTTTCTGTGCTGTCAAAATTAATCCGTTCAATGGTGCCTGATTGGTTGCGCAAAAGAGTCCGAATAAGCTCACCATCTTGCATTAATCTGAGCAATGGTAATTCTCCATCGTCAAAAGTTAAATAATCAATATAGTCAAATATCTTCGGATCGGTTATGCTCCGTAATTCAGTGTTTACATAGCCTCCACCCATTACAATTTTAATATTTGGATATGAAGTTTTTAGGTATTGAGCACATCGAAGGGCGCTGTACAGATTTCCTGGAAATGGAACACTAAATCCTACAAACTGAGGTTTACAATCCTCGATTTTTTTTGCAAATATTTCCAACATAATTTTATCAATCATGCTATGTGGTTTTTGTAACTCAGAGTCCAACGATTCAAATTCAGCCAAACGAAGGCATAAAGATTCGGCGTATCGAATTAATTCAAAATGCGGATCGATGGTTTGTTGTATAAATGCACTTATATTTTTCATAAAAAGAGAGCAAAGATGTGTTGCTCTATCGTGTATCCCAATCGTACCAAATGCCCATTCAAGTTCCTCATCATTAGGAAATTTCTTAATATCCATCCAAAAATCAAGTTGGCTAAAGCGTGTTGCTAAGGTATTGTCTTGTCCACTTAAAAACTGAATGACCGGTTCAATGGTTTGTGTGTAGAAATCGGCTTGTGAAAGGAAAATTTTATGATTTTTGCTAAGTTTTGTACTTGAGGCATATTTAAAAATTGCGTTCAAATTTCGAGATGTAAACAGCTCTAGAATTAGTTCTATACTCAAATCCATTTGCTGAGCATCTATTTTCTGAGAACGTAAAAACCCAGTCAGATGACAGGTAGCAGGGTAGGATGTGTTTAGCTGTGTTAATGGAGCTGTAATTAGAAGTATTTTTTTCATTTTTCAGTAGATTGGTTTTGTTTAGCGTATTCCCTTTTACATAATCAATAAAACGCTTCTTATTTAAACGGAATGAATATAGGCTATAATTCGTTAATTTCGTGTTCCGTTTTCTTGAAATCTAAAAAAACCTTTGTTTTTAATCTTCTTTTGGTAAGAATTACAAACTTACGGATTTATTTTTTAATTATTATAGCTATTGAATCACGGATTTAACTTTATTTCGAAATTTTTGAAAATATATTTGAATAAACAAGAGCTGCCTCCAACCGAAAGCAGCTCTTCTATACTATTGTAAACCTAAAGACGCAATATTTTGCATCTTTACAAAAATATTTATTCCACGATTTTCTTCATGGCAGTCATAGCAGCACGCAATTCAGCTCCACAAATTTCGATAGAGTGGTTGCGGATAGCAGCGTTTACTTTTACCAGTTCAAAGTTGTCAACGTGCCCGGTTTTACCTGCATTGAAGTTTTTACCAATCACGTTGGTGTCGATTTTCTTCATAAAGTCAGCCAACAATGGTTTGCAGGCGTGATCGAACAAATAACAACCATATTCAGCCGTATCGGAAATCACCCGGTTCATTTCGAACAGTTTTTTACGCGCAATGGTATTGGCAATAAGCGGAGTCTCGTGCAACGATTCGTAATAAGCTGATTCGTTTTTGATACCAGAGCAAGTCATGGTTTCGTAAGCAAGTTCAACACCCGATTTCACGAAAGCAACCATCAACACGGCGTTATCGAAATATTCCTGTTCCGAAATTTCAACATCACCTGCAGGAGTTTTCTCGAAAGCAGTTTCACCGGTAGCAGCACGCCAGGCCAACAGGTTTTTGTCGCCGGCAGCCCAGTCTTCCATCATGGTTTTTGAAAATTCAGCCGATAAAATATCGTCCATGTGCTTGATAAACAGCGGACGCATAATGTCTTTCAGTTCTTCCGACAAGTTGAAAGCTTCAATTTTAGCCGGATTCGACAAACGATCCATCATGTTGGTGATACCACCGATTTTCAGGGCTTCGGTAATTGTTTCCCAACCGTACTGAACGAGTTTTGAAGCGTAACCTGCATCAATTCCTTTTTCAATCATTTTGTTGAACGAGAGAATTGAACCGGTTTGCAACAAACCGCAAAGAATAGTTTGTTCGCCCATTAAATCAGATTTCACTTCGGCAACGAACGACGAAAGCAATACACCGGCTTTGTGACCACCTGTACCCACGCAATAAGCTTTTGCAATTTCCAGACCGTCGCCTTTAGGATCATTGTCAGCATGAACTGCAATCAGCGTAGGAACACCGAAACCGCGAAGGTATTCGGCACGTACTTCGGAAGCAGGCGATTTTGGAGCAATCATCACAACTGTAAGGTCTTTGCGAATCTGAGTGCCTTCTTCCACGATGTTGAAACCGTGGGAATACGACAAACAAGCACCTTTTTTCATCAACGGCACCACAGCATTAACCACTGAAGTGTGTTGTTTATCAGGAGCAAGGTTCGAAACTAAATCGGCTGTAGGAACCAATTCTTCGAAAGTACCTACTTTGAAACCGTTTTCGGTAGCTTTTTTCCATGATTCACGTTTGTTGTCGATAGCTTCCTGTCGTAAAGCGTAAGACACATCCAGGCCGCTGTCGCGCATGTTTTGACCCTGAGCCAAACCCTGAGCACCACAACCAATAATCACGATTTTCTTTCCAATAAGTTTCTTAACTCCATCAGCGAATTCGCTGCTCTGCATAAAATCACATTTTCCAAGTTCCTGAACTTTCAGGCGGTGAGGTAGTGAACTGAAATAATTTGCCATTTTACTAATAACCCCTAACCCCTGAAGGGGAATTTTTGGGTAGTTTTTAATTGTTTATAATATTTATTTGTTTTAATGCTATGTTTTTAGTCGCTGATTTTTGAGCGCTCAAAATTACTTATTTTTTCCGAATTTTTGCTGTATGCTTTCCAACATATCGCTGAGTCGTTCCACTTTGGAACGCGTAATAGCCACACGACCCGAACGGATAAACTGCAACACACCAATCGATTCACTCAGTTCTTCAAACATTTGCTGCGTTTCTTCGTAATGTCCGGCTTTTTGCAATACGGCATAATCCGGAGTCATTTCGAGAATGCGGATATGATATTTGCGAACCAGTTCTTCAATTGAGCCAAGTCCGAGCAGTTTTTCTGTCGACACTTTATACAAAGCAATTTCTTGAAAGACGAGATCTTCGTCGGTGTTATAATATGCTTTCAGAATATCGACTCGTTTGTCAATCTGTTTTACCACTTTCGATACAATATCTTCGGTAGTAAAAATGGTAATGGTAAATTTATGTATACCTTTCAGAGCTGATGGAGAAACCGATAGTGTTTCTATATTAATTGCTCTACGCGTAAAAATAATGGTGATCTGACCCAGCAATCCTACTGAATTTTCAGAAAAAACGGTAATTGTATATAATTTGTTTTCCATGATTTAATCTCCTAAAATAATATTAGTTACTGTTGCTCCGGCAGGCATCATTGGATAAACCATACCCTTTTTCTCTACATTTACAACCAACAAATAAGGTTTGTCATCTTTTAACATATCGGATATAGCTGCATCCAAATCTTCACGTTTATGCACTTCAGTACCGTCAATACGATACGCCTTGGCAATGGCAATGAAATCTGGATTTTGCATTTCGGTAAACGAATAACGCTCTTCGAAAAACATTTCCTGCCACTGTCGCACCATACCCAGGAAGTGATTATTCAGAATAATCATTTTCACGCCAATCTGTTCCTGCATAATAGTTCCAAGTT
>CAZEEB010000050.1:0-12117 GCA_964511245.1 uncultured Paludibacter sp. | reverse complement strand
GAACTCATAGTACGCCCTACATCCGAAACCATTATTTGGAGTACATACAAGAACTGGATTCAGTCCTATCGTGACTTGCCTATTTTAGTAAATCAATGGGCAAATGTGGTTCGGTGGGAAATGCGTACACGTTTATTTCTAAGAACGGCAGAGTTTCTATGGCAAGAAGGTCATACAGCACATGCCACGGAAGAAGAAGCCGTAGAAGAAGCACGTAAAATGCTGGAAGTGTATGCCGATTTTGCTGAACGTTTTATGGCAGTTCCTGTTCTCAAAGGTGTGAAATCAGCCAACGAACGATTTGCAGGCGCATTAGATACCTACTGTATTGAAGCATTGATGCAGGATGGAAAAGCATTACAAGCAGGTACATCTCACTTTTTGGGACAAAATTTTGCAAAAGCATTTGATGTTACTTTTGTAGACAAAACCAATAAAATAGAGCATGTTTGGGCTACTTCCTGGGGTGTTTCCACCCGGTTGATGGGCGCATTAATAATGACTCATTCCGATGACAATGGACTTGTACTTCCACCTAATCTTGCTCCATTTCAGGTGGTAATAGTACCAATTTATAAAAATGACGAGCAACTTAGCGCCATCAATACTAAAGTAACCGAAATAATTCCAAAACTGAAAGCACTCGGCATCAGCGTTAAATACGACAACAACGACAACAAGAAACCCGGATGGAAATTTGCGGAATATGAGCTGAAAGGTGTCCCTGTGCGATTGGCATTGGGTGCACGCGATTTGGAAAATGGTACTGTGGAAGTAGCCCGACGCGATACTTTGACAAAAGAAACAGTTTCAATTGAGGGTTTGGAAACCTATATTGCTCAACTATTAAAAGATATACAAGCAAATATATTCCAAAAAGCGTTCGATTATCGTTCCTCCGTAACCCGCGAAGTAAACTCGTACGACGAATTTAAAGTGGAAATTGAAAAAGGAGGATTCCTTATGTGTCATTGGGACGGAACTCCTGAAACAGAAGAGAAAATTAAAGAAGATACAAAAGCAACTATCCGTTGTATTCCGTTAGATGGAGATACCACTCCCGGAGTATGTATGGTGACAGGTAAACCGTCGACACAACGCGTAGTATTTGCAAGAGCCTATTAAAAAGGATAAATTAACTCTGTTGCCGCACGAAGCATCGTTTAGACATGAAGTATATAAGTAAACAGAGATTATATTTTAAATCTTCGGAAACATTGACATGAAAGAAAGGTTTAGTTTATAACTATCTTACAAAATCAATTTGAATTATGAAAAATTCAATTCATATTTTGTTAACAATATATTTATCAGTATTGAAGTACAAAAACATAAACCTTTCCCTACCAAGTATGCACAAAGAAATGTACAGTTTTTAGGAATAATACTTTCCAAATCTGCATATAATATATGTATAAACAAGAAATACGCCAAATCGCATAAAACGATTTGGCGCAAAAAAATGAATGAAAAATATTTTCAAAAATTTCATTTTACGAGTTTAACTACCAATGCTTTTAATACTTGTTATAAACCGATCGTACAAACGAAACCGCCTGAGAATAAATAGGTTTTGTAAATTCAATAAACATATCTTGATGCGAAGGTGGAATCTGAGGATCAGTGTTACACATTCTTTTTTGTTCGCTGGTTAAAGCACGGTCATCTCCTTTGAAACTTGCCCAAGTTGTATTCCAAACATACGTTCCGGTTAGATTTCTGCGTTGCAATTCCTGATTAGATTGCACATCGATAATTCGAAGGCTGAGGATGCCTCCCGAAGTAATTTCCCGACGTTGTGTAGTGAGTTTTGCAGTAACGGTGTTGTATGAGTTATAAGTTTTGCCATCTACCTTCACAGTTCCAACCACCACACTATCTCTCTTATAATCAGCAGTATTTGTTGTTTCGCGAACATTGCCTATAGAAAAATCTTCAAAATTCAACACAATGTATTGGTGTGGATTTTGCATATTTTCTTTACGTGCCTCGTCTTGTGAGTAAAATCTAACAAATCGATTTTGAGAATTCATTCGCATTTCTGTCATTAAATTAGCATAGAAAAAATCGGCCGAATATTGATAGTTAGCATTGGTATATGGCTTTTGAACAATAACTCTTAATGTGGCATTATAACGTGCTTCATTTATTTTATTTATCACATCTTTATATCCGTTCACATAGCGATTTGCACTTTGGAAATATTGAAAAGCCATGCGAGATTGCTCCAAACCACCGGCATTTAATGCATTGATTCCCAAACCATAAGCATATTCAGCAGCCATTTCTTTGGCTTTACTTAGTTCGGCTATGAATTCAACAGGTTTTGGTATCAATTCGTATGCTTTGGGGCAATTATAAATTTGAGTGGCTAAATTATTTAATCGTTCATATTGGAAAACTAATACATCATATTTATTCATATTATTAGCCAGCAGAGCATTATCAATCTCGCGTTGAGCTGTTTTTTGTGCCATAGGATATGCATCCGACAGTACCGTTTGAGCTTTTTTACTTTTAGGATTTGACCGCAATCGTTCAACAGCTTCTATACAAGCTTTGTAATAATCGCCTTGTTTATAAGCAGTGCTTCCGGTTGAACATGAGCTAATTACAAATGCTATAAAACCGATAATTAAAAAATGATTATACTTCTTCATATTCAAAAAAATTATTTATTAATAATATCCATTTCTACATTCTATCTGGCACATCTATTCCAAGTAAACCCATCCCTGTTTTTATTACCCTGGCAATTGATTCAGAAAGAATTAATCTGAACTGTTTTATTTCAGTATTTTCTTCTTTTAAAATGTAAAAATCATGGTAAAATTGATTATATTCTTTAACAAGTTCGTAAATATAATTGGCAACAATTGCTGGGCTAAATTCGTCGCCGGCCTGCCTTACTATCACTGGAAATTCATTCAGCAGCTGTATCAAATAACTTTCTTTATCCGAAATATCTAAATCACTTGTATTCATGGAATTAAAATCTATATTTTGCGCTGCAGCTTTGCGCAATACAGATTTTATTCGGGCATGTGTATACTGAATAAATGGCCCCGTATTGCCATTAAAATCAATTGACTCTTTTGGGTTGAAAGTCATATTTTTACGAGGGTCAACTTTTAGAATAAAGTACTTTAACGATCCAAGTCCTACCATGCGGGCAATAGATTCAATCTCTTGGGTTGTGCAATTATCAAGTTTTCCAAGCTCTTGTGATGTTTCACGTGCTGTGTCAATCATTTCTTGCATTAAATCATCAGCATCAACCACAGTGCCTTCGCGGCTTTTCATTTTGCCCTCAGGCAGCTCTACCATACCGTACGAAAAGTGCAATAAATTTTTACCCCATTCAAAACCCAGTTTATCAAGCAAAATAGCAAGTACTTGAAAATGATAGTTTTGCTCATTTCCAACTACATATACCATTTTATTGATATTGTAGTCGTTGTATCGCAATTTAGCTGTTCCAATATCCTGAGTCATATAAACCGAAGTTCCATCGGCACGAAGCAATAGTTTTTCATCCAATCCACAATCTGTTAAATCAGCCCATACAGAATTGTCATCCCGTCGATAAAAAGCTTTCAGTTTTTCGCCACGTTCCACCTCAGATTTTCCTTCAAGGTAAGTTTCTGATTCATAGTATATTTTGTCAAAACTTACTCCCATTTGTTGATAGGTTTTGTCGAATCCGGCATATACCCAAGTATTCATCATTTCCCATAATTGACGGACTTCGGCATCGTTATTTTCCCAAGCCAGCAACATTTTTTGTGCTTCGAGGATAAGCGGTGCAGTTTTTTTTGCATCATCCTCTGATATACCCTTTTCAATCAGTTCTTTAATTTCGGCTTTGTAGTATTTATCAAAAATTACATAGTATTTTCCCACCAAGTGGTCGCCTTTCAAACCGGAACTTTCAGGAGTTTCTCCATTCCCATAAAGTTTCCAGGCCAACATTGACTTGCAAATATGAATACCTCTATCATTTACTATATTTGTTTTTACAACATTCCAACCATTTGCTTTCTGAATTTCGGATATACTGTGCCCGAGTAAATTATTGCGTATATGACCCAAATGAAGCGGTTTATTGGTGTTAGGTGACGAATATTCAATCATCATCAAAGGGGCATTGGGGCTTAACTGAGTAATGCCAAAATGTGAATCTGCATAAATGTTAGCTAAGGTTTCGAGCCAAACCTTTTTATTTATCGTTAAATTCAAAAAACCCTTTACTACATTGAATTTTGAAACTAAATCGGACCCATTCATTAAAAAATCTCCAATCTCCGCTCCTACTTGTTCGGGCGATTTTCGGGCTGCTTTTACGAATGGAAATATTACAACTGTAACATCGCCTTCAAACTCTTTTTTAGTCTTTTGAAGTTGTATTAAATTTGGTTCTGGCACAAAGTTGTAAAGTGCCTTTAATGCATCACTAACAGTTAAATTGATTGAAAATTCTAAATTCATTGTAGGGCTTATTTATTCGGATTGCAAAGATACGAAAATTAGTCTAAGAATTGAAAAATGATTTTTTTCGAGGCTTACATCATTGAAATTATTTCAGCATAAATCTGAATGAATTCTGAATAAGTTGATGTACTTTTGCAAATAAATTTAAGTATAATTGTTACAAATGACAAAACACTTATTATGGGCTTTTGTTTACATCTTCATTATTTCATGCAACGATATGAAGGATGTCCCCACGCCCGTGGACATATCAGTTATTCCGTCAGAAAGTGGAAAAATGTATGTGCTTTCCGAAGGTCTTTTTAATATGAATAACAGCACCTTATCTATATTGAACTTCGACAATCACACAATAAATTCGAATTGTTTTTTATATGTAAACAACCGGAATTTAGGTGACACGGGCAACGATATGAAAGCGTATGGAAGTAAATTATGGATAGTTGTAAATGTTTCATCACAGGTTGAAGTAATTGATTTAAAAAGTGCCGTTTCAATAAAACGAATTCCGTTTTTTAATTCTGAAATGCTTGCACGGCAACCCCGGTATATAACATTTTGGGCAAACAAAGCCTACGTTTGTTCGTTCGACGGCACTGTAAGCCGAATTGATACAAGTTCGCTGAATATTGAGGCAACTACTTCTGTTGGGCGAAATCCAGATGGCATTGCAGTAGCCAATGGCAAATTATATGTTTCCAATTCCGGGGGGCTTGATATGCCAAATTATGATACTACGGTATCAGTTATTGATTTGACCAATTTTGTTGAAATAAAAAAGATACAAGTTGGTCTCAATCCATCTAAATTAGACACTGATAGTCAGGGCGATGTATATGCTGTAGTTAGGGGGAATAATTCAACGGTTAAAGGCAGTTGGTGGCGAATAAATAGCCAAACCGACGAAGTTGTCCAAACTTTTAATGATTTAGCGGTGGTTAACTTCAGTATCCGAAATGATACAGCCTATTTATATAATTTTGATTATGTGAAAAACACTTATTGGGTAAAAACATTTAACTGCAAAACGGAACAACTTATTTCGGATTCGTTTATTACTGACGGAACAACCCTCGAACGCCCGTTTGGGATTTACATTCACCCCAAAAATGGTTGCGTTTATTTGACTGATGCACGAAATTACACTACGAAAGGTGACTTATTTTGTTTTAGTAAGCACGGTACACTGGTTTATAAGATACAAAATATAGGATTAAATCCAAATTCAATTTTGGCAATTCCATAATCTTAAATTCTTTAATTATCGCTAAAAATCAGTACCTTTGTAAAATTGTATAGCTATTTTTATAAAAACTAAACAGATACATGACATCCGAAAAAAAAGAACAACCAACCGAAAAAACCATTTTGCATCCTCGAAATAAACATCGTGAACGTTACGATTTTGAATCCTTGATTGGTTGTTGCCCCGAACTGGGTAAGTATGTAAAAATGAATGATTTTGGCAACAAATCAGTTGACTTTGCAAATCCAAAAGCAGTAAAATGGTTAAATAAAGCACTGCTTTTAAAATACTATGCACTGACTTACTGGGATATCCCAACAGGTTATTTATGTCCGCCAATACCTGGCAGAGCGGATTATTTACATTATATTGCCGATTTACTTTCGACTAAAAATGATGCTAAAATTCCCACCGGAAATAAAATTAAATGCATGGATATTGGTGTTGGTGCAAGTTGTGTGTATCCAATAATCGGGAATAAGGAATACGGTTGGTCATTTATTGGAACTGATACCGATTTAATTGCACTTGAGTCGGCAACAAAAATATTGAAACACAATACATTTTTGCAAGATAAAATCCAAATTCGATTTCAGGAAAACCCGAATGACATTTTTCATGGAGTAATGGAACGTTCAGAACCAATTGATATTACAATTTGTAATCCGCCATTTCATAAATCGCTCGAAGAATCTACTAAAGGTACACTCCGAAAACTTAGCAGCTTGAATCAAAAAAAAATAACCAAGCCCATATTAAACTTTGGTGGGCAAAGTAATGAATTATGGTGTGAAGGAGGCGAAGTTCGGTTTATTCGGAATATGATTAGACAAAGTAAACAATTCAGTGCTAATTGCTTTTGGTTTTCAACCTTAGTTTCGAAACAATCGCATTTAGAAGAAATTTACGAAGCACTCAAAACCGCAGGAGCAAGTGAAGTAAATACTTTAGCGATAGGCCAGGGCACTAAAATAAGCCGCATTGTGGCCTGGACTTTTTTAAATCCAACCCAACAAAAAAAGTGGAAAGAAACAAAATGGAAAGCCTTATAAATCAAATTATTAAGCTGTCATAAGAAATCACAATTCTCCCTCAAATATTTAATAGCTGAGAAACATAATATCATTTTACACAAAATGAAGATATTCAATACAAATCAAATTCGGAACATTGACGAATATAGCATTAAAAATGAGCCTATTAACTCAATTGATTTGATGGAACGAGCCGCTCAGGCTATTTTTACCCAATTTAAAAAACAGTTTTCAACGCAGCACTCTGTTTATGTTATAGCCGGAAATGGAAATAACGGTGGCGACGCATTAGCATTGGCACGTTTGTTATTATTGGCTAATTATAGAGTCAAGGTTTTTTTTCTTACTGGAAATACTATTTCGGCAGATTGCAAAACTAACTATCAACGATTAATAATGCTCTTCCCGGATGCATTGACTTTAATCAATGATATTTTTTTGGAACCTCAAATTTCAGCCAATTCAATTCTAATTGATGGTATTTTTGGTTCAGGCTTGAGTAGACCTCTACAGGGAATTTATGCTCAAGTTGTGAATTGGATCAATCATTCAGGCTGCATAATTGTTGCCATTGATATTCCTACTGGGCTGAGTTCGGAAGAAAACAAACTGGTTAAACCCTTAGTGATTGTAAAGGCTACTTTTACTTATAGCCTTCATTTTCAAAAACTTGCATTTATGTTTCCTGAAATATCAGACTATTGTGGTAAAATTTCCGTACTTGATATTGGACTACATCCTGAAATCATAAAACAAACCGAAACAGACTATCATATACTTGAGAAACCTGAAATTAGTGAAATATTAAAAACAAGAACTAAATTCTCACATAAAGGCACATTCGGTCATACTCTTATTGTAGCAGGGAAAAAGGGGATGGCTGGAGCAGCCTTGCTTTCGGCAAAAGCCGCACTGCGAAGTGGAACTGGTCTGGTAACAGTTCATAGCGCTTCAAAAAACCGCACAATTTTACAATCTTCAGCTCCCGAAATTATTTTTATTTCGGATTCCGAAACAGATTATGTTAGTAAGGTTGACTCTATCGATTCTTATAATTCAATGGCTATTGGTCCTGGAATTGGTACTCACCCCAAAACTGCCGAAATGCTCAAAAATACGTTCTTACATACAAATATACCTTATGTAGTGGATGCCGATGCATTAAATATTATTGCGTCGAATAATGAATTACTTGAACTTATTCCAAAAAACAGCATTATAACCCCTCACCCAAAAGAATTTGAACGACTATTTGGGCTTAGTAATAATTCATACGAAAGACTATTAAAAGCCCAAAATGTGGCTATAAAGTATCAAATTATCATAGTTTTGAAAGGAGCTCACACCTTAATTGCAACTCCTGAAGGCAAGCTTTTTTTTAATTCTACAGGAAATTCGGGTATGGCAACTGCCGGAATGGGTGATGTACTTACCGGAATTATTGCAGGATTGTTGGCTCAAGGTTACAATGCTGAAAATGCTGCAAAAATAGCAGTTTTTCTTCACGGTACAGCTGCAGACATTGCGATTGAAACTGAATCGGAAGAGTCGTTAATATCTTCAGATTTAATTACTTGTATTGGTAAAGCTTTTAAATCAATTCGACAATAAATTCGAATTTTTATTGATTTGTATGAAATCTGATTAAGCCACTCATAGGATTTTGAATGATTTCTGAAATAACAATAGCATGTTCAGAGGCAACTATTTCCAATGTATCTCGAAAATAATATGAAATCGAACCCACAAATCCTACTTGTAAATCGTTAATGTTATACTGCATCACATTCCGAATAAAAAATGAATCAAACGAATCGTAAACTAAATTAAATATTGCGGGTTCTTGTATATGTTTGAGAATGAATGGCGTAAATTTGGCTAAGAATCGATTCGGAAAGGGCATTTTATAAACGTTTTCTAGTATACTGGCTGGAGTCAAATTGTATTCTTCAAATAAAGTTTTACATATAATATCTGGCATTTGATTTTTCAAACAATCGGCTAGTAATAATTTTCCGAGAACTGCCCCACTGCCCTCGTCGCCAAGTATAAAACCAAGCGGCGATACATTCTGAATGATTTCTTCACCATTGTAATAGCATGAATTTGAGCCTGTTCCAAGAATACAGGCTATGCCTTGCTTGTGTTGAAATAGTGCCCGTGAAGCGGCAAGCAAATCGCTTTGAATATCCAAAATAGCATTTCCGAAAATTCGGAATAAAGCTTGACTTAAAACAAGCTTTTTATCAGGATATGAGCAACCTGCGCCATAAAAGTAAACTTCTTGAATCTGAATACTTTCAAGATTTGGAATTAACTGAGTTTGAAGTAACTCAATGATTTCCAAAGTGTTTTGATAAAATGGATTTATGCCATCTGTGAAAATTTCAGCAGTAACTATTCCTTCATTTAGCAAACACCAATGAGTTTTAGTGGATCCACTGTCGGCAATTAATATCATTTTTGCTGGGTTTTTAGATTAAACAACAAAGATATATAAGGAAAATGATAAAAGTCATTTTCTGATTGAAAAAACGCCACAAAATTATTAAATGCAGAATGTTATACTTGCAATGGTCGAAATTTAATTGTATTTTTGACTCCCAAAATCTACAATTTAGCAAAATGAATCGAATTAATTGCTTTCTTCCTTGCAACCAAGCTTCGGATATACTTTTAACCATTGAACAATTTAAACAATCTCCACTCGTAAACAGTATTTTTTTGCTTGTAAATAATCCTGGTATTAATATCGAAGGTTGTAAAACCATTCAAATAGACACACTTCAAAGTTCTGCAACCATTGCTAAAATTGCTGAACATTCGGACAGTACGTTCTCACTTATTTATTTAAAAGATAGCAGATTGGAACTTGGTCAATTTGCTCTTGATCGATTCTTCGGTATTGCACAAGACACACAAGCCGGAATGCTATATTCCGATTATTATGAAGTTAAAAACGGAAAACGCTCCAATCATCCTGTTATTGACTATCAGATTGGAAGTTTACGTGATGATTTTGATTTTGGATCGTTGTTATTTTACCGTTCTGAAACGCTTAAAAATGCATTCATCAATAACAACGAAGATTACAAATATGCCGGGTTTTATGATTTACGATTAAAAGTGTCGGAACAGGCTGAATTAATACACATTAATGAATATTTATATTCGGAGATTGAAACCGACACCCGAAAAAGCGGTGAAAAACAGTTTGATTATGTTGACCCAAAAAACCGAATTGTACAAATTGAATATGAATTAGCTTGCACACAACATTTAAACATTATTGGGGGCTATTTAGAACCGAAATTTAAAAAATTAGAGTTCCACAATACTGATTTCCCTGTAGAGGCGTCGGTCATTATCCCAATTCGTAATCGGGTAAAAACTGTTGAAGATGCAATTAAATCTGTGTTAATGCAAAAAACAAATTTTCAATTTAATTTGATAATTATTGACAATTTCTCAACCGACGGAACTTCTGAACTCATTATAAAGTATGCTCAAAAAGATAATAGGTTGATTCACATCATTCCTACCCGCACCGATCTGGGCATAGGAGGTTGTTGGAATGAAGGTGTACAATCAGAACATTGCGGAAAATTTGCGGTGCAACTCGATAGCGATGATGTGTATCAGGACGAAAACACTTTACAAATTATGATAAATGCTTTTTATGAACAAAATTGTGCCATGGTTATTGGTTCGTATACTATGACAAACTTTGCTATGGAAACCATTGCACCCGGGTTGATAGATCACAAAGAATGGACTCCGAAAAATGGACGGAATAATGCTTTGCGAATTAATGGCTTAGGTGCTCCAAGGGCATTTTACACTCCAGTGTTAAGAGAAATAAAAGTTCCAAATACGAGTTATGGAGAAGATTACGCACTGGGGCTGCGTATCAGCCGCGAATACCAAATTGGTCGTGTTTATGATTCGGTTTATCTTTGCCGCCGCTGGGATGAAAACTCAGATGCAGCATTGGATATACAGAAAATGAATGGACATAATTTGTATAAAGACAAAATAAGAACTGTGGAACTTAAGGCAAGAATAAAAATAAATTCAAAAAAATAATAAGGTGTTGTTTTTTAATCAATAAACATTCCGTTTTCTTGATTGAAATTGAAAGTACATTCCACAAATTGTGCAATTTTAGTTGGATAACTCTCAAAAATATTACCAACTACTACTAAGTCTGCTCCTGCATCGAAAGCCATTGTCAATTGTTCGACAGATTTTATTCCACCACCTATAATGAGTGGAATATTTAAACCTGATTTTACAGTTTCTATCAAATCGGATGTAACTGGAAAGTCAGCACCACTACCAGCTTCGAGATAAATCAGCTTCATACCCAATAATTCAGCTGCAATGGCTGTTGAAAGTGCAATAGCCTTTTTATCACTAGGGATTGGTCGGGTATTACTGATATATTCCACCGAGCTAGGCTTGCCACCATCTATCAGTATATAACCGGTAGGTATTACTTCAATCTCAGATTTTTTAATTGCTATTGCAGATGTAATATGTTGTCCGATAAGAAATTCGGCATTCCTGCCTGATAATAGCGAAAGATATAATAAGGCATCAGCTTTGGTACTGAACTGCGATGCATTACCCGGGAAAAGTACAATCCTAGCTTTTGTTTCCTCTTTCAGAAGTTCTATTAAAGAATCAGTCGAAGCCAAAGCATGACTTCCACCCACAAAAATGAAATCGGGAACATTTGATTTTAATGCCGCTATGGTGCTTGCCAACAAGCTACCACGACATTGATCAGGATCTAACAATACCGCAATCATTTTGCGATTTTCTTCTTTATTTTGAAGAATCTGGTTGTAAATTTTGTTCATCGAGTTTATTTGTTTTAAACCAAACAATACACCAAAGTATATTCTTCGTTTTGAGTATAATGTAGCTGAAACTGTTTCATCGTTACACAATGTTCAGCCATAAAAGTACCAACTGAATGCAATTCAAATGGAAATATATGCAATTGATTTGCAAAATCAACGGCCTCATTTCCAATTATTTTGAATAATGTTTCTTTAGCAGACCAAGCCAATAATAACTGATTAATATTTTCTGCATTTGAAAGTTCAATTTGCTCAATTTCACTCAAAAACCGTTTGTAAACTTTTTTAATTTTATCGGTTGGAACTTCAATATCAATTCCAACTAAGCGATGCGGATGAGTCATTACTGCTATCCAATTGACACTGTGTGAGATACTTATTTGAAAACTTTTATCAGAAAGCTCCGGTTTTCCATCAGCATTATAAACTATATTTTTTTCTTCACCCAGTAAATTTTTCAAAGCGATTCGAACTGCCA
>CAZEEB010000049.1:0-12222 GCA_964511245.1 uncultured Paludibacter sp. | reverse complement strand
TTTAAATTCTGTTTTACATTTTCAATTAACCCATTTAGAAAATTTAAACAAAAATTTTATTTTGAAAAATGTTACAAACAGCAAATAACAGGCTTATTCTTCAAATTTGTAATAAATTGTTGATAAATATTCATACATTTGAAATAGTTATTAATACAATTTGACTTACATTTGCGAGGTTTTAAAAAAAATGTATAATTAATTCAATAACTTTATGAAAAAAGTTTTTTCTTTTTTTATTGTGATTCTGATTGCTCAGCTTTCATTTTCGCAAGGACTGGTAAAGGGAATAGTGGTAGACAAAGCCACAAATGAAACTCTCGTTGGAGTAAGTGTAATTAACCCTTCATCCGGTGTAGGAGTCGCCACATCGCTCGATGGTAGCTTTGCAATTAAAATTCCATCGGGCAATCAGGAAATTACAATATCCTATATCGGGTATCTTACTAAAAAAATTGAAGTTTCATCTAAAACAAGTGATTTAGGTATTATTGCAATTGAAAGTGAAGCTATCGGACTAAACGATGTAACGGTAACATCATCCATTGCCATACGCAGAAAAACACCGGTGGCATTATCAGTTATCGATCCAATTATTATAGAAAACAAATTAGGAACTCAGGAGTTTCCCGAAATTTTAAAATCTACTCCGGGTATTTATGCAACAAAACAAGGTGGCGGGTACGGCGATTCACGTGTAAATTTACGTGGATTTGAAGCACCAAACATTGCAGTAATGATAAATGGAGTGCCTATGAACGATATGGAATGGGGAGGCGTTTACTGGTCAAACTGGGGTGCATTGAGCGATGTAACACGTTCTATGCAAGTACAACGCGGGCTTGGAGCTTCTAAAGTGGCTGCACCATCGTTGGGAGGTTCCATCAATGTGGTTACACGATCAACCGATGCCAAGAAAGGCGGTTCAGTTTCCTACGGGATTGGGAATGATGGTTATGCCAAAATTGGTTTTGCAGTGTCAACAGGACTTACTGCCAATAATTGGGCAATAACTTTATTGGGGTCGAAAACAACAAGCAATGGTTACATTCAAGGTACAGAATATGAAGCATACTCCTATTTTGTAAATATTTCAAAAAAAATAAACGATGCTCATCAACTTTCATTTACAGCATTCTCAGCACCTCAATGGCATAATCAACGTAACTCAAATGATAAATTAACCATTGAGCAATGGCAATATCAACCGTTAAAATATAAGTACAACCCTTCGTACGGATTTGATGGTACAGGACAACGCAAAGTTTCAGCTTACAATTATTATAATAAACCCCAAATATCACTGAATCATTTCTGGACAATTGATGAAAAATCAAGCCTATCAACTGCACTTTACCTTTCGTTAGGAGATGGTGGTGGTTGGAGCGGTCAGTCAAGTGCCGAAGGAAACCGTGCCAATTGGTATGGTGCTTCAGGTGGTATTCCAAACGGATACGATCAATATGGAAATGTTCAACCAAATAGTTTTCGAAATTCAAACGGCACATTCAGATACGATTCAATTTACAATATGAACGTAAACAATGTAAACGGGTCTAAAATGGCAATGTCAACTTCAACAAATAATCATGTGTGGGTTGGTGCTATTTCTACTTTTACATCTAAACTTGCTAAAAATATTGATTTTTATGGTGGAATAGATTTACGTTATTACAAAGGCACACACACCAATGTAATTACTGATTTATATGGTGGTAGATTCTTTATAGATCCTACTCCTCGCCCTTTGTTATCAAATACCGATTATAAAACTAAAAAATTAGGTGTTGGCGATGTGGTTTATCGCGATTATGACGGTTTTGTAGCCAGTGAAGGCGTATTTGGACAAGCTGAATACAATCAGGACGGATTAAGTGCTTTTATATCGCTTTCAGGTTCAAACACTTCCAATTGGCGTTATGACCGTTTTTATTATGATGCAAATCAAGCACAGTCAAAAACAGTTAATTTTTTAGGTTATTCTGCTAAAGGAGGTGCTAATTACAACTTAGACAAACAAAACAATGTATTTGCTAACATTGGTGTAATTTCGCGTGCTCCGTTCTTTTCGGGAGGTGCATTTTTACAATCAACCACCAGCAATGAAATAAATCCAAATGCAGTAAACGAGAAAGCGTTTTCGGCTGAACTTGGTTATGGTTTCAAATCTAAATACTTTACTGCTAATTTAAATGTTTACCGAACAAACTGGATAGATAAAACGATGGTTCGAGCAATCAATGCAAATCAAGGAAATAGTTTAGTAGCTAATTTACAAGGAGTTAATGCTTTACATCAAGGTATTGAGCTCGACTTTGTGTCAAAACCGATAAAAGATGTTGAAATTACCGGAATGATTTCATTGGGTGACTGGACCTGGCAAAATAATGCAAGCGGATATTTGTATGATAGTCAGGGACAACCCGTTGATGCAATGGGAAATGTTGTTCCACTTATGAGCCCTGCAGGCAAAATTGATATCAACTTGCAAGGAATTCATGTTGGTAATTCAGCTCAAAATACAGCAGCTTTAGGTTTAAATTATCAGATTTTGCAAGGTTTCAGATTGGGATTGGATGCTAACTATTTTGGCAAAAATTATTCCTATTTTAATATCTCTTCAGTAGGCACAAGCCTTTCGTCATCAACATTTGCACAGCCCTGGATGATACCGGATGCTGTAACTCTTGATTTTTCTGCAAATTACCGTTTCAAACTAGGTGGCTATGATGCAACATTAGTGGGGAATATGTATAATGTTTTGGACAATGCTTACATTGCTGATGCAACAGATGGTTCAAATCATGATGCAAAAACATCTGCAGTATTTTATGGTTTCGGTCGTACTTGGTCGTTAAATTTAAAAATCAGATTTTAATTAATTATTTTAAAAGTAAAAAACAATGAGAAAGATCTATTATATTGTAAGTATGGCTATTATTGTGCTACTTACTGCTTGTGATTACAATCAAACCAATTTTCCTGATTTGAATTTGAAAGGAAGTCCTACCAATATTGTAAATTACAATTACACACTTACTTCGGCTGATTATGTTGGAATTGCAACATATATTAAAAAGCCAGTAAATGATTCAATTTCACTTATGAAAACGAAGTTGAAAACAGCTAAAAATGCGACTGATTCGGCATCAATTAATTCTGCAATTACCAGACTTAATAATAAATTAGTAAATGATTCATCATTAGTGGCGGCTACTGCAGTGGGTGCAAATAAAATTTTCATTAATAATGCCCAAGCTACTAAATGTATTCAAAACTTTTTAAATTTGAAATATCTTTATGTGGATGCCAACTCATCGGCCATGGTTAATTACAATCAAGGTTATGATTCAATCAATATAGCATCAAATAATAAATATACTTTTACAACTGCCGATTATAATGCCATGGGTATTACAGCAGGAATAATTGCATTTTCGGGTGCAAATGATCCAAATTATATGATTCCGATTTATTTGAAAAATATAAAATTCCCTTATGCTCAAAAAGGAGATTTTAAATTAATTCGATATAAATTTTGGGCTAATATGTCAACTGTTCAATTAGTTAGCACCTATTTTTATGATGGAACAAACTGGTTGAATTATAATGCTGCCAGTCAGGTATCGAAATCATTTGTGTTCCGAAGCGGAAAATGGCAAGATTTGTTGATTTATAAGGGATTAACATCCGGTTTTGGTGATTTTACAACTTTCAGCGTGAAAGGTGATAATCAAATTTGGGGTTGGGATAATACCTATGGTGCTAAAATGAGTGGTTACTTATCAGGTAATCAAGAAAACGAAGACTGGTTAATTTCACCACAAATGATGATTACCGGAAGAACCATGGCTTCACTTTCATTTAACCATACGGGTAAATATTTTGGCACCAAAACTAATGAAGCAACACTTTGGGTTTCTGAAAACTATACAATAGGAACAAACCCAACTACTGCAACCTGGACTCAAATTACAATTCCAAATTACTGGACTACCGATTTTGCATTTGCCACATCAGGAAAAATAGACCTCAAAGCCTATTTAGGAAAGAAATTTAATTATGCTTTTAAATATACCAGTACTACGGCAGCTGCCGGAACATGGGAGCTAAATAATGTAGTAATATTTGAGGAATAAGGTTTATGTAAACTAAAAAAATAGTCCTGCAATCTTTAGGTTACAGGACTATTTTTTTATCTGTTATCTGTTATCTGTTATCTATCAAATAATTTTTTCAATAAATCGGGACGTTTCATCCGTTGTAAGTCACGAATAATGGCATTTTTATATTCTCCCTTATACCAAAAAAAGAACTTGCGTTGCTCCAACTTTTCGTCCTTACTTTTAGCAGTAAAAATAGGTTCAAGAGTATATGGATGATAGCCTGAATAATAAATTTCGGTAGCAAGAGTCATGGGAGTGGGTGTAAAATCCTGTACCTGCTCCAGTTTGAAATCAAAATCCTTTGTAAGTGCTGCAAGTTCTGCCATATCCACACTGTGGCAACCCGGATGACTGGAAATAAAGTACGGAATTAATTGTTGATTCAATCCGGCTTCTTTATTAATTCGTTCAAACTTTTTCTTAAACTCAGCAAAGTACTTGAAGCCGGGTTTGCGCATCATGTTCAGAACTTCGTCCGAAGTATGTTCGGGTGCAATTTTCAAACGACCTGATACGTGGTTCGTTATCAATTCTTTAATGTATTCGTCGTGATTTTTATTCACTTCAGGTTCGTCGGTTCGATTCAGTAAAATATCATAGCGCACGCCACTTCCTACAAATGATTTTTTTATAGCGGGCAAACTATCTACAGCACGATATATGTCCAATAAAGGTTTGTGGTCAGTATTTAGATTAAAACATACTTTTGGAAAAATACAAGAAGGTTTTTGGCACTGACGGCATATATACATGTTTTTGCCTTTCATTTGGTACATATTAGCCGACGGACCACCCAAATCACTAATATAACCTTTAAAGTCGGGCATTCGTGTGATTTGTTGTACTTCTTTTAGAATAGATTCTTTGGAACGTGATACAATATGCTTGCCCTGATGAGCCGAAATAGTGCAAAATGAACATCCACCGAAACATCCCCTATGCATATTTACCGAAAATTTTATCATTTCAAAAGCCGGAATTGACTTTCCCTTGTATTTGGGGTGTGGCAGCCGTGTATAAGGCAAATCAAAGGATGCATCCAGCTCTTTTTCTTTCAGTGGTTCGAAGGGAGGATTCACTATAACCCAGCGATTTCCGGTTTTTTGGAGCAACCTGTTTGCCTCAAATTTATTCGACTCTTTTTCAATATGCTTAAAATTAGAAGCATATAGTTTTTTATCCTTCAAGCAAACTTCGTGCGAAACCAATTCCAAGTCTTTCCATTTTGGATGTGCCGGAATTTCTTTCGAAAGATATGAAGTTTGTGGAATATCCGTAAGTTCTTTAAAAGATTTGCCTTCGCGCAGTTTTGTCACTATTTCTAGCAGTGGCTTCTCCCCCATTCCGTATACCAACAAATCTGCTTTTGAATCAACTAAAATACTTGGCATCAGTTTATCCGACCAGTAATCGTAATGGGTATAGCGACGCAGCGAGGCTTCAATTCCGCCAACGAGCAAGGGCACATCCGGATATAGCTTTTTAATGATTGTGGCATAGGTAATTGTTGCATAATCAGGACGCATACCCGATTTTCCATCGGGCGTATAAGCATCATCCGAACGAAGTCGTTTGTTCGCTGTATAATGATTTACCATGGAATCCATATTGCCTGCAGTAATGGCAAAAAACATACGTGGACGACCCATTTTTTTGAAATCACGCAAATCGTCGCGCCAGTTTGGTTGAGGAACAATTGCGACCTTCAATCCCTGAGCTTCTAGAAGTCTTCCAATCACTGCCGACCCAAACGCAGGATGATCTATGTAAGCATCGCCGGTAAAAAAAACCACATCCACCTCATCCCAACCCCGAATTTCAAGTTCTTTCTTAGTGGTAGGTAAAAAATCGGTAAGTTGATATTGAGCAGAATACATTGATGTTTTGCGAATTAAAACGTTTTTTGTGTCGTTTTGGTTCAAAATAAAAATTTCTATAAATCAGAAGGGCATTATTAGCACTTTAATTTTTTATTTTTAAATTTTCATAAACTCTTTCGTAAGTTGGAATAGAAATACCATGTTTTTTGGCTAATTTTAACACAATGCCTGTTAATCCATCCAATTCTGTGTTTTTACCCGCCAGAAAATCGCGGTGCATCGAAGTAGTTGTTCCAATTGGTAATTTTTCAAACTTAAAAATCAGTTTTTCAATTTCCGAATTATCAATTGTTATTCCTTCAGCTTTGGCTATCTGTATAAGTTCCGTCGATAGTTCAATCAAGGTTTGTTTCCGATAGGCATCCGTTAAAAGTTCAGCATAACTTACATCAAAATAAGAAGTTAGTGAAGCACTTGTAGAAATAAAAAAGAATTTTTTCCAAATTTCTGTCAGTATATTATCATAAAATTTGGCTTCAATTCCAGCATCAATCAGCAGTTTTTCGAAAGTCAATAAACGTTCATTTTTCTGATTTTTATATCCAAAAAGTATTTTTTTTACATTTCCAACGGTTTCAATAACACCTGGTTCGTTAATTTTAGCCACAATGTAGCAGCACCCATCCCAAATCTCTGTCTCGGGCAACAAATTACGTAGTCGGTCTGAATTGTCGATTCCATTTAATAAGGGTAAAATTATTGTATCGCATCCAATAATTGGTTTTATTTGTTCTGCCGTACTTTCCAAATCATAACTCTTGGTAGATAAAATTATGTAATCGGCAATTCCTATTTCGGCCACATTATCAGTAGCCAACGAAGGAAAAATTTGATAAGTTTCAGTATCGGTAATTAGTTTTAGTCCACATTTCTTAACTTTTTGCAGATGCTTAGCACGAGCAAAAAAAATGACATCTATGTCAGATTTATTTACATAATTTTTGGCTAATAAACCTCCAAAATAGCCACCCACTCCACCTAGTCCTACAATTACAATTTTAGTTCTATTCATATTTAATTTATCATTTAATCAGACTACAAAACTAATAAATAAACATGAATCCTAAGCCCCAAAAATCAGTAAATAGGAATAACTGTTGTGTTTTTAATTTCGGAAATCACAAAAAAACTATTTATTAGTGCCACTTCGGGTAAAACTGAAAGTTTCTTTTGATGAAAGTTATGGTAGCTTTCCATATCTGGCAATACCACTTTAAGCATATAGTCAAAACCTCCCGATACAAAATTACATTCAATCACTTCGGGAAAATTAAAAATTGCTTCATTAAATGCCCCGGATAAATCAATAGTTTGTTTAACAAGTGTTACATGGCAATACACAATCAGATTATTACCGGATTTTTTCTTGTTTAAAATTGTTACATATTTTTCGATAAATCCGTCCTTTTCAAGTCGTTTTACTCTGTCATGAACCGGAGTTAATGACAGATTGATTTGATTTGCAATATCTTTTAATGTTAATTGTGCATCAATTTGCAACAATCTCAAAATTTTTTTGTCAGTTTCGTCTAAATTCATATTGTAAAAATTTATTTTTATAAAAGTTCATCAGTTATTTTTTCTTTTATATTTAGCAATTGTATTTGTTTTAAGAAATATTTTATGCAAATATATACAATATTATAAATATTTTCTTATTTTTCATTCTAATAAACAATATATTTCTTTTGCATCTATATTTGTAATCAAATATTCAACAAACATTTTATAAAATTTTAGATTATGAAAATAGGTGTTCCGAAAGAAATAAAAAATAACGAGAACCGTGTGGCTGTAACGCCTGCCGGGGTGGCTGAATTCAAAAAAAATGGTCATGAAATTTATGTACAAACAAACGCCGGCGAAAATAGTGGATTTAGCGATAAAGCCTATCAAGAAGCAGGGGCTATTATTTTGTATAGCATTGAAGAAGTATATGAAATAGCAGAAATGATAATTAAAGTAAAAGAGCCAATTGCATCTGAATATCCATTAATCAAAGAAAATCAATTACTTTTCACATATTTCCATTTTGCATCGAGCCAATTACTGACTCAGGCAATGATTGAAAGTTCTGCAGTTTGTTTGGCGTATGAAACTGTTGAAAAAGCCGATCATAGTTTACCGTTGCTGGTTCCAATGTCGGAAGTTGCCGGTAGAATGTCGATTCAGGAAGGTGCTAAATACCTTGAAAAACCGTTGAAAGGCAAAGGCATATTATTGGGAGGTGTACCCGGTGTTGCTCCGGCCAATGTTGTAATACTTGGAGGTGGAATAGTAGGTACACAAGCAGCCAGAATAGCAGCAGGCTTTGGTGCAAAAGTTACAATTATTGATGTGAATTTACAGCGTTTGCGGTATTTGGCTGATGTAATGCCAGCCAACGTAAGCACTTTAATGTCAAATCATTATAATATACGTGAATCGATTGGCAATGCCGATTTAGTGGTAGGTGCTGTATTAATTCACGGAGCCAAAGCACCACATCTTATTACCCGCGATATGTTAAAGTTAATGCAACCGGGAACTGTTTTGGTTGATGTGGCAGTTGATCAAGGTGGATGTATTGAAACTTGTACCCCCACAACACACGAAAACCCTACATTTATTATCGATGATATAATTCATTATTGTGTTGCCAATATGCCCGGAGCAGTTCCTTATACTTCTACTTTAGCATTAACCAATGCCACGCTGCCTTATGCTTTACAATTGGCAAACGAAGGATGGAAAAATGCATGTATTAAAAACCATGAACTGCGTAAAGGATTGAATGTGGCTAACGGAAAAGTGGTTTACAAAGGAGTGGCAGATGCCTGGGGTTTAGCATTTCAAGAAGTGGAAGCGGTTTTAGGATTGTAAATCCTTTTTCAATAATTACATTTCTTTCATTAAAAATCTGCCACTTCTTCGGGTACGTTGAGTTAATAAAATAACTCTGTCATTGGTAGTTTGTTTAAATATTTCATCGTTAATTCCTCTGATTGTGAGCAATTCAAGATTTTCATTGTAATTTACTCTAAATTCATTTCCGAGTTCGTCTATCGCTCCCGGTAAATAACGATTATTATCAACGCAAACCGAAATGCTGATAGCGGAACTTTGAATAAGTGAAATTTTGAGACGGTGTTTATTCATAATTACAAATGCTTTTGAAAGGCTTTCTTCCAAAACAAATGAAAAATCGCGAGGACGAATGGTAATTAAAACCTGATTTTTGCGGTGAATTAATATGGGAACATCAATTGGCTTATCAATGGTTGATTTTATTACTGAGCCGGCTTCTGTAGGATTTCCAAATGGACGCACATATAAAGCTATATTTTTATTTTCAAGTGGTTTTATTGTTTTTGGATGAATAATTTGAGCACCACTGTAAGCTAATTCAACCGCATCAAGGTAAGTAAGTTCCGGAATATGTACCGTGTTTTCAAAAATTCGCGGATCGGCATTCAAAATACCCGGAACATCTTTCCAAATAGTAACACTCTCAGCATCAAGTAGATTTGCAACAATAGCAGCTGTATAATCCGAACCCTCACGGCCTAAGGTTGTAGGGTCGCCTTTTACATTGGCACCAATAAATCCCTGACCAATGAAAATATTATTCAGTTTAAAATCAGTTGCTTCATGCAGTCGTAACTTTGATTCATTCATTTTAACATTGGCTTCTCTAAAATTACTATCGGTTACTAATAATTTTCGCATGTCAAGCCATTGGTTCTGAATACCACATTCCATTAAATAAGCTGATATAATGGTAGTTGAAATAACTTCGCCGTATGAAACAAACCGGTCATACCAACGGTCGTAATCATCACCTACGCCAATATTTATAAGGTTTTTTAATTCATCAAATAACGGATTAATCAACGATTGAGCATATTCAGGGTTTGTGAATAAGTCTTCAATTATTTGAGTATGATAGATTTCTATTTCAGTCAATTTTTTGAGCGAATCAAGTTGATTTGCTTTCATAAAGTGCTCAAGAACAATCTCTAAAGCATTGGTAGTTTTACCCATTGCTGAAATAACGATAAACAAATCGTCGTTTACTATTGAAACAATTTGTGCAATATTTTTAACACCTTCAACTGAACGGACTGAAGCTCCTCCAAATTTATAAACTTTCATTTTTTAACGAATTCAAAATTTATTGTATAATCTTAGTTCCTATTAATTTATCATATCGTTCACCCCAAGCACGATGATATACGTAAATACTGTATTCATTGGAAGTTTGCCAAAAACTGCCATCAACTCGTTCTACATTTGCTTTCTGTAATCCTTTTTGCAAAAACCAATATTGGTAATTATACCCACCCTGTTTTAACAAAACTGTTTGTTTATAACTTTCAGTTTTTCCATCATAGTTAAGCTTAACGGCATCATTTAACAGATTATAGTTAAATTCAGCACCCAGAAAAAGTTGACCATCGAAAAAAGGATTTTTAGTTGGCAAACTGAAATGCACCAACATGTAATCAGCACTTACATTTTCATCCAAAGTTGCATTTTGTAAATGAATTACAAATTTACCATTTACATCCATTTCGGATGAATAAATATGCGTTTTCTTTATTTTGTCGTCGTTTAAATAAACATTATAATAAGGAGCATCATACTGAACATTAGCAACACCTTCACCAGCAGCATAAATTGATGAGATGTCGAATCGATGATATTCGTAACCACCTTCAAAAATCAATTCTTTTTGGTTTATATAATTAAGTTTAGAACCCGTAAAATAAGTCGGTTGTAAATTTTCAAGTTGATTATCTGTACGGTTATTCTGACGTACCAGCACTTTCAACTCAGAATTAACATCACGAACCACATAGCCATTCAAAAGTATTTCAAAATCAAGTTGTTGTAGCCTTTCATTTAATTCTATATCGGTATTTCCACGCACTGAACCGCTAACTGACACATGTGGTTCTACAACTGAAAAACAAGCCTGAGCAATTGGATTTTCGGGGCGGTTATCTTCGTAAATCTGAACCACATAATTTCCGGAGATTTTAAAACTGAAATCATTATTTGGTAATTGAAATTGATAATGAGTGTATAAATATGTAGTGTTTACTGATTGTGCCAAATCCGTAATGGCTGCGGATGTAAATCCGCCCAAATACTCCTGGCTGTTTAAGCCCGATTCTGTCCAATCGGCATTACAATGTAAAATCTTATAACTATAGGAATGAGCTCCGTGTGACATTTCATCAAAGCTAAATTGAAGAATATCTGTTCCATTTAATTCAATTATTGGCAAACTAAATTTTGAAGTCAGAATTTGAATTTGTAGGGTTTTAATATTGGAATGGAAAATTTGTGTGTGAAATTTCTGAGCATTTAAAGCCAGATTTATTAACAAAAATATTGTGATACTATATTTTTTCATTTTTCCTATGTTATAACCGTACAAAAATAATAATTTTAGTGGAATAAACTATTCTAAAATATTAACTCAGGCTCTAATCAATCAAAAAAAGACCGCTCCAGCAGGAACGGTCTTCATTAATAAATTTTAATTTTTAATTAAAATTGTTGTTCAGCCATACGTTTGTAGCCCGTATAACGCCATTTAGCATTTGCTTCGGCAGCCAAAAACAGTTCCTCTGCTTCTACAGGGAATTGTTTCAACAACGAAGTATAGCGCACTTCACCACGTAAAAAGTCTTGGAATTTATCCCATTCCGGTTCTTTCGAGTCAAGTTGCATTGGGTTCTTTCCTTCAGCTTCCAAATCCGGATTGAAACGGTACAAATGCCAGTAACCACATTCTACAGCACGTTTTTGTTCGGTTTGTGCTTGCCCCATTCCGGCAGAGATACCGTGACTGATACAAGGTGAGTAAGCAATAATTACCGATGGTCCGTCGAATGCTTCCGCCTCACGAATTGCTTTCAGTGTTTGTGCCTGATTAGCTCCCATAGCTACCTGAGCTACATAAACATATCCATAAGTGGCAGCAATCATGCCCAGGTCTTTTTTCCGAACACGTTTACCCGAAGCAGCAAATTTTGCTACAGCACCTACCGGAGTAGATTTTGAAGCCTGTCCACCTGTATTTGAGTAAATTTCTGTATCGAGTACAAGGATATTTACGTTTTTGCCTGAGGCAATTACGTGATCCAAGCCACCAAAACCGATATCGTAAGCCCAACCGTCACCAC